>JBEGTB010000077.1:0-21620 GCA_041179585.1 Actinomycetota bacterium | reverse complement strand
ACCGAACCGCTTGGCGATGAATTTAGCGATCTTCCAGCTTCAATGCCGATGACTATTGATTACTCAACCTCTCTCTACTGGCACCGTGAAGGTAAAGGTTTATTGATGGGCTTTTCAGATAAAACTGTTGGTCCAGGTTTTGATTTCAGTCGCGATCCAAAGTTTGCTGAAAAATTAGGGGAACTTGCTTACGAACGCGCACCACGCCTGCTTGATGTCGGTGTTGGTTCTGGTTGGTCTGGCCTTTATGAAGTGACTCCAGATCACAACGCATTACTTGGTGAATGGTCTGGTGTATCAAGAATGCTTTATGCAACTGGTTTCAGTGGCCATGGATTCTTGGAAGGTCCGGCAATCGGTGAAATTTTGCGCGATCTTTACCTGGGTAAAACTCCGTTCGTTGACATCTCACCACTTAGCGTGGATCGTTTTTCAAATGGTGGCGAACTGCGGCCAGAGAAGAACATTGTTTAGTGGTATCGATTCCAGCTTGGCTAAAACCTTCTAAAACTGTCCCGCATGCGCCGTGGAGTTCTCGCGGATCAATGTGGAAGGCAAAGCCAAAGACATACTTTATGTTGCTTTTGGGATTATGGCTGTTTGGAACTGGAGAGGCAGCTTTAGTTGCTGCAAATGCTGGCCAGTCTCCGTGGGTAGTCTTCGCTGAGGGCTTTTCAATTCAGACTGGACTTTCAATTGGCTGGTCAACAGCGCTAATTTCTATCTCTGTTTTACTTTTTTGGATCCCACTAAAACGTAAACCAGGAGCTGGAACCTTACTTAACGTTGTTGTAATTGCGTTTGCCCTTGAGGTGATGATTCCACTTTTCCCTAACCCATCTGCCTCACTTCCACAATTAGTGCAAACACTTGGTGGAATTGTAATTGTTGGAATTGGTTCGGCTCTTTACATTCCAGCTCACTTAGGCCCTGGACCACGCGATGGATTGATGACTGGGTTGCATTTTAAAACGGGAATTCCGGTGGCTCGCATCAGATTAAGTATTGAAGTTGTGGTCTTAACTATTGGCTGGTTGCTGGGTGGAACTGTAGGAATAGGAACATTCTTATTTGCTGTTTTGGTAGGTTACTCGATTGCATTTTGGTTCGGCATCGTGCACCGAATCGACCAGAAATTTGCTATTTAATTAAACTAACTTGGAGCGATTGCTTCCATGTTTTCAATTTCAGGCTTCTTAGAAACACGTGCAAGTTCAGCTATGTAAACGCCAGTGAGCATTATTAAACCACCAATAATTTGAATTGAATTGAGTGATTCCCCTAAAACTATCCAAGCGATGATAAATGCCACCAATGGTTCCATCATTCCCATCAAACTTGCACCGGCTGCACCTAAGTACTTCATCCCTTGAATCACCAGAGTGAATGGCAAAACTGTGCCGCCAATAATCATGTACATAGCAAGCACCCAAACTGGCATTTGCATTTCAGTTTGTGGGAACGGTTGCACTAACACATTCAATTTTTCCCATGGAAATTCAAACCAAGAAAGTTTGATAGCCCAGAAGACAGATGAACAAAAAAATCCCCACATCATCAATGAAATTGCATCGCGCTGCAAGCTAGCGCGCTCACCGAATATGTAATAAAAAATAAGGGATGTCATCGCAATGAATGAAAAAATTAAACCAAGTGCATCAAATTTCAATCCGGACCAAACTTGACCCACCAGTGCTAGCCCGCCAATGGCCATTAAAAGACCAAGCCAGATTGTTGGTTTAACTTGTTGCTTTCGGCCGTATCTAACCCAAAGAACTATGAAAATCGGTGCCGTGAATTCAATTAGCAACGAAACACCAATAGGCATTCTGCTAATTGCTTCAAAATAGGCGTATTGCGTAATGGTGATACCACCAAGTGAATAAACCAAAATATTTCCGATTTCTGAACGTTTTAATCTAAATCCAGAACGACGAACTAAAAGAACAACCACAAACAAAATTAGGAATGCTGCAGTATTTCGCAATTGAGAAACTCTGGAAGGATCACCAACACTAAGCAAGATGATTTTGCTAATTGTTCCGTTTAATGCCCAAAGACTTGCAGCGGTGAAGTAGAGAATGTATCCGGTCGCATTACTTTTTCCGGTCGACGCAGACACAAAAACTCACTTTCGATAATTCTCAATTGCTTTTTGATAGACCGCAATTGTCTCACGAGCAATACGATCCCAGCCAAATTCAACTTCAGCTCGACGGCGACCCGCTAATCCCATTGTGGTGGCAAGTGTTTTGTCTCCAACAACCCGGGTTAGTGCTTTTGCAAAATCTGATTCAAACTGGGAAGTATTTTTTTCATCGTAATGAACTAAAAAGCCTGTTTCGTTGTCAACAACTACTTCTGGAATGCCACCAACATCGCTTGCAACCACTGGAACTTCACACGACATCGCTTCAAGGTTGACGATTCCAAGCGGTTCATAAATTGAAGGACAGGCAAAAACTGTAGCTTTAGAAAGCACTTGAACTAAATCTGGACGGCTTAGTTGGTTTTTAATCCAGTGAACGCCAGTTCGCATCTTTGAAAGTTTCTCAATTTGCCCAGCTACTTCTTGGCCAAGTTCAGGGGTATCAGGAGAAGATGCGCAGATAACAAGTGCAACTTCATCAGGCAGACTTTCAGTTGCACGAAGTAAGTGCATAATGCCTTTTTGCCTAGTGATTCTTCCAACGAATAAAACATAAGGACGTTCTGGATCTATTCCATTGGCTACAAGGGCTGAAGTATCGGAAACTTTTTTCACAGCAACTGTGTCAATTCCGTTATGCACTACATGAACTCGTTTTGGATCAACTTCTGGGTAACATTCCAAAATATCCTTTTTCATCCCGTGACTAACAGCAATCACGGCATCAGCGCCAAGATATGAAGTTCGCTCAACCCAGGATGAAACGGCATATCCTCCACCAAGTTGTTCAGCTTTCCAGGGGCGTCTTGGTTCAAGGCTGTGTGCGGTAACAATATGTGGCACACCATGCAGTAGTGATCCAACATGGCCGGCCATGTTGGCATACCAAGTGTGAGTATGGATGACATTTGCTTTGGCAAAGTCAGCAAGCATTTCTAGGTTGACGCCAAGTGTTTGAACCGCAGCATTGGCATTAGAAAGTTCAGAAGGAACTTGATAAGTGACAGAACCCGCTTTTGGCGTTCCAAAAGCATGAACATCAACTTCTTCGAGCTTTCGCAATTGTTCAACTAAGTGTTCAACGTGAACTCCAGCGCCACCGTAGATGTCGGGTGGCCACTCCTTTGTAACAATTGAAATTCGCACACCATAACTCTATGTCTTTTAATAGGCTGTTCATATGCGAAGGCGACCAAGCGTATTAAGTATCGTGCTTGCCGGTGGTGAAGGTAAGCGACTAATGCCGCTGACTGCTGACCGAGCGAAGCCTGCAGTTCCGTTCGGTGGTTCGTATCGCTTAGTAGATTTTGTTCTTTCGAATATGGTCAATGCAGGATTTCTTCGAATCTGTGTACTTACTCAATACAAATCGCATTCACTTGACCGTCACATCACAACAACTTGGCGCGTTGGATCAATGCTTGGAGATTACGTCACACCTGTTCCAGCACAGCAACGGCTTGGACCACGTTGGTATACCGGATCTGCCGATGCAATTTTCCAAAGTTTGAATTTGGTATACGACGAAATGCCTGAATATGTTGCTGTATTTGGTGCGGATCACGTTTACCGCATGGATCCAGATCAAATGTTGCAATCGCATATTGAATCTGGGGCAGGCGTAACTGTTGCAGGAATCCGCGTACCGAAAAACCAAGCAAGTGGTTTTGGAATTATCAAAACAGATAGTTCCGGCAAAAAGATAACTGAGTTCTTAGAAAAGCCAGCTGATCCGCCAACTATTCCAGGTTCAACTGATGAATGTTATGCATCGATGGGTAACTATATTTTTACTCGTGACGCACTTATCGAAGCTTTGAAAAAAGATGCTGCTGATGAAGCGTCAATGCACGACATGGGAACAAATATCATTCCAATGCTGACTGAACGAGGCGAAGCGAATGTTTATGATTTTGCAACTAACGTCGTCCCTGGTTCAACTGATCGTGATAATGGTTACTGGCGCGATGTTGGAACAATCGATTCATATCACGATGCACACATGGATTTAGTTTCAGTCCATCCTGTTTTTAACTTGTATAACAAGGAATGGCCAATACTTACTGACTTGCCACCTCTTGCTCCGGCAAAGTTTGTGCAAGGTGGTAACGCCCATGATTCAATCGTTGGCGCAGGTTCAATTATTAGCGGTGCTCATGTTCGCACATCTGTTGTCGCCCACGAAGTTCGCGTAAACGATGGCGCTTACGTTGATGGTTCTGTTCTTATGCCCGGTGTTCAAATTGGACGTGGGGCAGTAGTGCGAAAAGCAATTCTTGATAAGAACGTGATCGTTCCAGATGGTGCGCAGATTGGCGTTGACCTAGATAAAGATCGCGAAAATTACACTGTTACGGATGGGGGAATTGTGGTTCTTGGGAAAGGCCAAACCGTAATTCTCTAGATAATTCATCGATTGTTAACCTTGCCGTTGCTGTGCGTTTTCTTCAAAAACCTATCTTTCAAGAGACGTAATAAGTCAACTGAAAGGAAGGCAAATGCCTACTAAGAACTGGAAGGTAGCAGCGATTGTCCTCCCTGCTGCTCTAATCCTGGCCGCATGTGGCGGCACCAATGAAGGCTCTGCAGATTCAAGCGAATCAGTAGCAGCTGCAGTAGAAATTCGCATCGATGGTTCATCAACAGTTGCTCCTCTTGCAGCTGCAGCCGGTGAATTATTCAAAGAATCAAATGCGAACGTAAACGTTTCTGTAGGCACTTCCGGTACCGGCGGTGGCTTTAAGAAATTCTGTGCTGGCGAAACCGACATCTCAAATGCTTCACGTGCAATCAAAGATGAAGAAGCAGAAGCTTGTGCTGCTGCTGGGATCACATTCACAGAAATCATTGTTGCTAACGACGCACTAACTGTTGTTGTTAACAAAGAAAATGATTGGGCTACATGTCTAACCGTTGATGAATTAAAGAAAATGTGGGAACCAGCTGCTGAAGGCAAGGTAACTTCATGGAATCAAATCAACAGCTCTTTCCCAGACGAAGCTCTTGATCTTTACGGCGCAGGTACTGACTCAGGTACTTTCGACTACTTCACCAAAGAAATTAATGGTGAAGAAGGTGCTTCACGTACTGACTACAACCCAACAGAAGACGACAACGTAACTGTTCAGGGTGTATCAGGTGCTAAGGGTGCACTTGGCTACTTCGGACTTTCATACTTCGAAGAAAATGCAGACAAACTAACCGCTGTTGAAATCGACGGTGGCGCAGGCTGTGTTGCTCCAAGCATTGCAACCGCTCAAGATGGTAGCTACTCACCACTAGCACGTCCGCTATACATCTATGTAAGCAATGAAGCTGCAAAGAAAGCTGAAGTTTCAGCATTTGCCAAGTTCTTCATTGAAAGCAACGATGCAATCACTTCAAAGGCTCTGTTCGTACCTCTCAGTGCAGACCAGAAAACCGCATCAACTGCAGCAGTAGCCAACCTAGGCTAATTGCATTAGTTCGACGCTGTTTGGCAGTGTCAAGATTTGCCCGGTTGGACAGATCTTGACACTGCCTTACTACTAATCTTTTCTTAAGCAAATAGTTAGAACTAAGGATTATGAGCCAAAGCCAGGTCACTCAAAATGACTTCACATTGAAGTCAAATTCAAAAAGAGTTGGCGAGAAACTCATACTTGGAATCCTTTTCACGTCATCGTTATTCACAATTTTTGTAACTGCTGGAATTGCCTGGTCTTTAATTACGCCAGCCATTGAATTTTTTAGACAAGTATCAATAGTTGATTTCTTAACTGGAACGCGTTGGGCGCCACGTTTTAAGCCGGCAACTTTTGGTGTTGTGCCACTTCTAGTTGGAACTCTTTGGACGACAACTATTGCACTGTTAGTGGCGGTTCCGTTTGGACTTGGTGCAGCGATGTATTTGTCGGAGTATGCATCGGATAAGTCTCGTAGGAGACTAAAACCTATTTTGGAGCTACTAGCTGGTATCCCCACTGTTGTTTATGGTTTTTTTGCGATTGAGTTTGTCACTCGAATAGTCCTAAAGGGCTGGCTAAATCTGGAAGTCGGAACTTTCTCAGTTCTTTCGGCTGGCTTGGTAATGGGTGTGATGATCATTCCGACAATTGCATCGCTTTCCGAAGATGCACTTTCATCAGTACCACTAGCTATGCGTCAAGGATCAATGGCACTTGGTGCCAACAAAATGCAAACAACTCTTCGAGTGGTGTTCCCAGCAGCCCTTTCTGGAATTGCAGCTGCGGTAGTACTTGGCATATCTAGAGCTGTTGGTGAAACCATGATTGTGGCACTGGCAGCTGGAAATAAACCAAACATTTCTTTAAGTCCACTAGAGGGCGCACAAACGATGACTGGATTTATAGCCAATGCGGCCTTAGGTGATTCCCGCGTCGGATCATTGCAATACGACACGCTTTTTGCGGTTGGCCTACTGCTTTTCTTATCAACTCTTTTAATCAACTTCATCAGTATTCGTCTTGTTAGAAGATTTAGGGAGGCTTACTAATGTCATTTGATATAGGAGTTACCCAAAAAAGTAAGAATAGTGAGTCAAATCTAAAATCACTCGTATTCCTTGGATTGCTTTGGTTTAGCCTCTTTGTCGCATTCTTGTTTTTAGTTGTGCTACTTGTCACAACCTTTATGAATGGCATCGGCAGATATGACATTCGACTTTTCACCGAATACAACAACACCACACCTGAAGATGCCGGTGCTAGAGCTGCAATTCTTGGCTCCCTATTTGTGGTAACCGTCACTGCTTTGATGGCGATTCCAGTTGGCATCGCTTCGGCAATTTATCTTGAAGAATTTGCAGATAAGTCCAAGTGGTACAACCGATTTATTGAACTAAACATTCAAAATCTTGCAGCAGTGCCTGCCATTCTTTACGGCATGTTAACGCTTGGCATTTTGTCATTACTTGGATTTAAAAATAAGAATGTTGTCTTTGGTGGATCGCTTGCACTTGCGTTACTTATTTTGCCGGTTGTCATTCTGACAACTAGAGAAGCACTTCGAGCTGTGCCACAAGAAATACGTGATGGCTCATTGGCACTTGGGGCAACTCAGTTGCAAACAGTTGGGCATCAAACTTTGCCAGCAGCCGTTCCAGGTATTGCTACCGGAACAATTCTTGCGGTTTCACGCGCAATGGGTGAAGCTGCTCCGCTACTTCTCTTAGGCGCCTTGGTCTTTATTACCTACGATCCAAATGGTTTGCTTGCTGGATTTACCACGATGCCAATTCAGATTTTTGGCTGGACAAGTGCGCCGCAAGAAGAGTTCAAGACTTTAGCGGCAGCTGCAATTATTTTGTTGCTCACCATCTTGCTTTCGCTAAATGCGATTGCAATTTTTATTCGTAATAAGTTCGCTAAGCGTTGGTAACAGGAGAAAAAATGACTGAATTAAACGGTAGAACCAAGCAAATGCCTGTTCGACACAGCGATCGTGTGGCGGTATTTAATCCGATCATGGAGATCAACAACCTTGATGTCTACTACGGAAACTTCCATGCAGTGCGAGATGCTTCACTAGAAATTGGTAGAAACCAGATCACAGCTTTCATTGGTCCTTCAGGCTGTGGTAAATCTACAGTCCTACGCTGTTTAAACAGAACAAACGATTTGGTTCCTGGGGCTCGGGTTGCAGGAAAGATTAACTATCGAGGCCATGACCTTTATGGCTCAGAAGTTGACCCAATTGAAGTTCGACGCCGAATCGGAATGGTTTTTCAAAAACCAAACCCGTTCCCTAAATCAATTTTTGACAACATTGCCTACGGCCCAAGAGTCACTGGCATGAAGATGAATAAAACCGAGACGGAAGATTTAGTTGAACACGCTTTGACTCGGGCCGGACTTTGGAGCGAAGTAAAAGACAAACTAGATCAAAGTGGATTTGCCTTATCAGGTGGGCAACAGCAACGTTTGTGTATCGCTAGAGCAATCGCAGTCGAACCTGACATTTTGTTGATGGATGAACCTTGTGCCTCATTAGATCCAATAGCAACTGCATTAATTGAAGATTTAATGATTGAGCTGGTATCTGATTACACCGTAGTTATCGTTACTCACAATATGCAACAGGCCGCTCGTGTTTCAGATCGAACCGCATTCTTTAGTGCCCAGGTTGACGATCATGGCCAACGTTATGGGCATCTTGTTGAGGTCGATTTAACGACAAAGATATTCACAAACCCAAGTGATACTAGAACCGAAGATTACATTTCAGGACGTTTTGGGTGATTAATGAATATGTCGCTCAACGTGGCTGACATGTTTTAAATTATTCAAATCTCGGTGAAAAATAACCATAGAACCTGGTGTTAAGCCAGGATCAAAGGTTTTCTTGCCCACATTTTCAACGTCATAAATGTTCGCCAAAGATTCCATCACGGTTGGTAATACAGGTCGATGCGTGCACAGTGCTGTAGCTTGCGAAGAAACGGAAATTTCTGTCACGCGAGCTAGTGCTTTTTTCGGATTATCTTTGTGCCGCTCTTCACTAAGTGCGGGCTCTAAAGTGATCGCGATACTTCTAGCGCTGGCAAATGGTCCAACAGTGTCGCGGCACCTTCGTGAGTCTGAGGAGTGCAATTGATTTATTCCAAATCCAGCAAGCGCTGGTACTAAGCCATTGGCTTGCATTCGGCCAACTGCCGTTAGCGGACGACTTGCATCTACTTCTGATAATCCATCTTTTGCAACAATCCATTCAGCTCTTTTAATAGCTTGAGTGTGGCGCAAAACAATCAAGGGAGAAGTTTCAACACTTTGGGCAGCAAGCTCAATCATTTCTTTGTCATGGTCGTACGTGAGAATTTTCTGAGCTTTTGCAAGTGGCAACCACTTAACTTGGTCAACTTCATCGTTAGCGATAAATTGACCACCTAATAATTTTGCATTCCAGTAATGCGCATCTTTAGTGGCGTTACCTTTCATGTAACGAACTGTGGGAAGTGGGATTCCCAATTGGATTGCAAAACCTGTTTCTTCGCGAACTTCGCGGATAGCAGCACCGACTAGGTGCTCGCCTGGATCGAGTTTTCCTTTTGGAAAAGACCAATCTTCGCGATAGCCACGATGTATGACCAAAAATTCCTTTTCGCCATTATTCTCACGGCTTACAACTGCACCAGCAGCGACAATATGTTTATCGCTCACCTAGACCAACCTTTGCGAGCAAGTTACTTAGAATTCGAGGAGTTGGATTCTCAATCGCAGATTTTGCAACTGGGTGATTATTTATTAAAAATTCCTGGAAATCAGTTAACGGTTCACCTGAAGCATCCAAATTATTGCGTGTCCAAGTTCCGTCAGGGTTTAAATCCCAAGCTGAGGTTTTCTTTGAAAATGCAAGGTCCAAAACTTGGGCAATCGAGGATGCATCAGGATTTTGAATTTCGACTAAAGCTTCAACTCGGCGATCTAGATTTCGGTGCATTAGATCTGCAGATCCAATCCAGACTTCTCGGTTACCAGCATTTGTAAATTCATAAACACGACTATGTTCTAGAAATCTGCCTAGGATGCTGCGCACAGAGATGTTCTCGGAAAGTCCTGGAATCCCTGGCTTGATGGAGCACATCCCTCGAACTAAAATTTCAATTTTCACACCGGCACAACTTGCTCGGTATAGGGCATCCATAATCGTTTCATCGACTATTGCATTGCATTTAATTCGAATCCCGGATGTTAGTCCAATCCAAGCATTGGCTGCCTCACGATTTATTTTTTCAACAATCGAATTTCTTAGTTCTTTAGGTGCAACAATCAACCGCTTAAATTGTCCCTGGACACCATATCCGGACAGTAAGTTAAACAAACTTGCAACATCATCGCCAATTTTTGAATCAGTAGTTAGCAATCCAAAATCTTCGTATAAACGTGCAGTTTTAGGGTTGTAATTACCAGTACCAATGTGAACATAGCGATTAAGTTTTCCGGAATCATTACGCACTACCAGACAAAGTTTTGCATGTGTTTTTAGTCCGACAATTCCATAAACAACATGAACGCCAGCTTCTTCAAGCTTTCTAGCCCATTCAATATTGTTTTGTTCATCAAATCTTGCTTTGATTTCAACAACAGCTAGAACCTGTTTTCCTGATTGTGCTGCAGTTATCAACGCATTAACAATTGGTGAATCACCAGAAGTTCGATAAAGCGTCTGCTTAATTGCTAAAACATTTGGATCCACTGCTGCTTGTTCTAGAAATAACTGAAAACTTGTTGAAAATGAGTCATATGGATGGTGCAATAAAACATCGCGGTGGCGCATAACTTCAAGCACATCGGGTGCAGTCGATGACTCAACTTCAGCTAATGCGGTACTTGTACGCGATACGAAAACCGGAGCGCTTAAATCATCCCGGTCTAATTTGGCTATTTCCATTAAGGACTTGAGTTCTAGCGGACCAGTAAGTCTAAAAACTTCGTTGGCTTCAACGCCAACTTCACTAATGATTAGGTCAAGCACATGCGGATCAATTGAGTTTTCAACTTCAATTCTCACCGGTGCTCCGAACCTGCGACGACTTAATTCTTTTTCAAGCGCCTGAAGTAAATTTTCTGCATCGTCTTCTTCAACTTCTAATTCTTCGTTTCTGGTGACCCTGAATGTGTGATGCTGCAAAATTTCCATTCCTGGGAAAAGCATGCCTAGATGTCCAGCAATTACATCTTCTAGCGGAACAAATCTTTCATTTGAAACTTCATAAAATCTTGAAATTGATGCTGGAATTTTTACACGTGCAAATAATTCGTGATCAGTTTCTGGATTACGAACCATTACAGCCAGATTTAAAGATAGTCCAGAAATATATGGGAATGGATGCGATGGATCCACGGCTAGTGGTGTTAATACTGGGAAAATTTGCTCAGCGAATAACTGACTCATCCTTTCTCGCTCTTCGCTGGTTAATTCTTCCCAACGTAGAATTTCAATCCCATTTGCCACAAGTGAAGGAAGAATTGAATCGTTGAAAGTAGCTGCATGAGCACGCATAAGTGCGTAACTTTCGGCCAAAATTGCTGCATGCAGGTCTTTAGGTTGCATGCCACTTGAGTCTTTCTTTGCAATCCCAGTTTCAATTCTTCGCTTTAAACCTGCGACTCGAACCATAAAAAATTCGTCTAAATTACTTGCAAAAATTGATACGTACTTAACCCGCTCAAGAAGTTCCATTGATTCATCTTGAGCCAGTTCTAGAACTCGTCGATTGAACGCTAACCACGATAATTCCCGATTTAAGAATCGTTCCCCAGGGAGATTCACCGATGGTGGTTGAGAAGCCATTAAGTCCGACATGATGTCCTACTTTGGCATACAAAGGTTAACAAGTGGTTACCTTGAAAAATCCACCAAATTAAGGATGAAGAACTCCCTGGGGTCGCGAGGTCCTTGTTTTCAGTGTCAGAATCAATTCATGGCTAAGCAAATTGTTGTTATGGGCTCGGGTGAAACCAGTCCAACTATGGTTACTCCACACCAACAGATTTGGGCACAATCAACTGCAGACCAAAATTCAACCTACTTCCTAGATACGCCATTTGGTTTTCAGGAAAACGTTGACGAATTAACCAATCGAATTTCAGACTATTTTTCCAATTCTGTTGGAATAGCAACAAAACCAATTGAGCTTCGTCGCGTGACTGAAAGTGCAACCAATGTTGCAAGCGCGGTCAATCAATTACGTGATGCAAAATGGGTTTTCGCTGGCCCAGGATCACCAAGTTATGCATTAAAAGTTTGGCGGGAAACTGGTGTCTTCCAACAGTTAGAAAAAGTTTTGGAACAAGGTGCATTAATTTTTGCATCGGCAGCCGCGTTAACACTTGGCACAAAGACGATTCCAGTTTATGAAATTTATAAAGCTGGTGAAGATCCATACTGGCTCGATGGTTTAAATATTTTGCATAAGTTCACTGGGCTAGATGCAGTGATAGTTCCGCACTTCGATAACGCTGAAGGCGGAACACATGACACCCGTTTTTGCTACATGGGCGAACGTCGTCTGAGAATTCTTGAAGCACAATTGCCTGAATCAACTTTCATCATTGGAATCGATGAGCATACCGGTGTGAATTTTGATTTAGAAAATGAAACCGTAAATGTTTTTGGTCGTGGAAAATTAACCATTCGCAAAGGTGAACACATTTGGGAATTGCCGACAGGCAATTCGGCAACTTTTTCTGAACTTGCAAAACACGGCGGAGTAAAACGAAATGTTGCAACTTCTCCGATTCATTTACCTGCAGCACCTGAAGCCGTTGAAGAGTTATTAAATAAAGGCCAAGTTTTGGATGCTGTTGATGCCCTTCTTGAATTAGATGACCTTGATCGAGATCTAGAAACTAGAGCCATTGTTCATGGATTAATCACCAGGCTTGGCCAAATGGCTGCAAGTCCAAAAGTTGATATAAATAATGTCGTTGGACCTTACATTGAGATGCTTTTGCAAGCTAGGCAAGCTGCACGTTCAACCGGGCGTTGGGATGAAGCAGATGAAATTCGGGATCGCTTAACCTCACTAAAGGTGACAATCAAAGATTCTGCAAATGGTTCAACCTGGGAAATTGACGCAAATTGAACTTTGGCCCAATTGCATTAGTTGGCTCTGGTGAGTACTTGCCAGTTATGGCAGAGATTGAAACTGAATTAATTTCGGGTCGAGGAAGTAAATACATCCAGATTCCAACTGCCGCCGCTCTTGAAGGGGATAAGTCTTTAAATTACTGGCGAGAACTTGGCATTTCCCAGGCAAACAGAATTGGCGCGCAAGCTGTCCCGCTTCTAATTAAAGATAGTGATGATGCAAATAATGAAATGCTTGCAACACAAATTGAAGGCGCGGGACTTATTTATTTTTCTGGCGGCAATCCGCATCATTTAGCAAATACCTTGCGCAATTCAAAAGTATTGGATGCCGTGTTGGATGCTTGGAAAAATGGCACAGCATTGGCTGGTTGCAGCGCTGGAGCAATGGCGATTGCCAATCACATTCCTGAGATAAAGACTTTTGGAAAGACAATTACTCAAGGATTTGCTTTGTTGCCAAATGTCCGAGTAATTCCACACTTTGACCGAATGTTTATGTCTGCGTTCAATCGGTTTGTTAAAGAAGAATCCATAACTGTTCTTGGTATTGATGAAAATACTGCACTTGTTGGCGGGTTGAATGAGTGGCAAGTGAAGGGCGTTGGCACGGTAACCGTGTTTAAAGATGGCCAAAAAGAAATATTTTCTTCTGGGCAATCACTATTTTTAGATTAAGCCTGGAACATTACGTCGGTGTCCCAGTGGGCAAAGCCGATACTTTCATACAATTTCACCGCAGCGGTATTGTCGCGATCAACATAAAGCATTGCCGCAGCCAAACCTTCGGCGCGCAAGTATTCAAGCCCAGCAATTGCTAAAGCTTTTCCAAGACCTGTTCCACGCATTTCTGGGGTAACACCCAAGACATAAATTTCACCAATTGCTAAATGTCCAATTGAATTTCCATGAATCTTTGTCCAGTTATAACCGGCGAAGTTACCTTTGTCATCTGTTGCAATTAAAAAGCCATCTGAATTAAACCAAGATTCACCTAGTCGAATGTTAAGACCTGATTCATCCAGTCGGCCTTGCTCTGGGTGGGCTGCGAATACTTTTGCATTAAGCGCAAGCCAATTCTTATTGTCTTTGCCCGCTTCAAAACTTTTAATTTGGTAGTTATTTGGTAACTCAAGCTTTGGCAACTCTGCATAAAGTGATCTGCGCATTTGCCAAAGTTCACGAGCTTTGGTGAATCCCAACTTCTTAGCAAGCGCGTAAGCGCTCATTAGTTCACCATGCGCCCAGAGTCGCAATCGATTGTCGTGCAATCTATTCATCGCATATTCAACAAGTTGCGTACCAATTCTTTGTCCACGGAATTGTGGTTCAACCACAACCTCAACAACTGGGCCAGAAACCTCATCACTTTTATCTAGATGCAGGTAACCAACAAGTTGACCAGAATCGGAAGTAGCCAGAATGTGTTCGTCAAATTTTCCATCACCCAAATTAATGTGAATCAGCACATGCTCTGAAAGAGGTGCCATTTCATCAGCCAAAGTAGCGGAATTCACCAATGCTTTTATTTGGGAAATTTTTTCGGCTGATAGTTTTTCAAGAACTGAAATAGAAATTTGCATTAGTTGCAATTAAATATTTGCTGAAGCTGATTCATGATCAGCAATTGGGGAAGTGACAAATCGATAACCAACATTTCGAATTGTGCCGATCAAGTTTTCATTTTCTGGACCAAGCTTTGCGCGTAAGCGCCTGACGTGAACGTCAACAGTTCTTGTTCCACCGAAGTAATCAAAACCCCAAACTTCTTGAAGAAGGTGATCGCGAGAAAATACTCGCCCTGGGTGCTGAGCTAAGAACTTTAACAATTCAAATTCTTTGAAAGTTAAATCTAAAGTCTTGTTTCGAAGTTTTGCCGAGTAAGTCGTTTCATCGATAACCAATTCGCCAGCTTTAATTTCACCATTTGCAGCAAAAGTTTCTTCAACCTGACTTCGACCAACAGCCAATCTGATTCGCGCGTCTATTTCTGCTGGGCTTGAGGAATCTAGAAGAACATCAGTCAAACCCCATTCGTGGTTAACTGCAGCAAGTCCACCTTCAGTGGTTATCAAAATAACCGGTGAAGTATTTCCTGTTGTTTCCATCAATCGACACAAACTGCGAACAGCAGGAAGATCAGTTCGACCATCAACCATGATCACATCAGCGACAGGTGCAGTGATTAGAGCTGTTGGTTCAGGTGACATCACTTTAATTTGATGGCTTAATAATTCAAGACCTGGAAGCACTGAACTAGATGGAGTAAGCGCGCGGGTTAACAGCAGAACTTGTGCCATGTTCACCTGCTTAATTTCGCTTAAGCCAAAAGTTTACTCAGTATTAATAGCCAGCGCTAAGTCGGTTATTTAGGCAGATTTATACTGTGAATGACTAGAGCAAATGGGCTAGAGATTCCAAAACTTCGTTGCGTTTTGGTAGACCACTAGCTCTGCCTCGGATCGTTCCACGATTATCCAAAATCAATGTGGTTGGTGTTCGGCTAATTCCAAGTTCGCGCACGAGAGGCAAATGTTCTTCAGCATTAATTTCAACATGGCTAACTCCTGGAATACCAGAAGCGATATCAGCAAGTAATACTTTGGTTGCCCGACAAGGCTGACAAAAAGAAGATGAGAATTGCAGCAAGGTTGCTTTTTGGCCTAAATCAATGTGGCAATTGTGAGTCGACCAGATATGGTTTTCTGATTTCTCTTTCACGTGCCCATCAGTTTTTGCTCGGTAAATTCCAAACAGCGAAGCCACGACGAGGCTGGCGATTAGTACCGCTTGACCATTCATTGAGCTTCTTCTCCTATTAATAAGGTCTTATAACCGTATGCGAATACTTGAATAAATTGAAATTGGCAAGATTAATGCAAGATCTTTGCAACTAGTTATTTATGGCTAGTCAGAGATTCGATAGGCAAGTAAGTTAAAGCCCATGTTGAGCGGAACTTTCTTAACCAAGCGACGTGTAGTCGACTATTGTCGTTGCGCCTCCACATATATGTGTTGTTCCAAGTAATTAATCCTTAGTTCTAATTAAAAGAACGGCAATCAAATTAATTAACTAGTAAAGGAACAAAATGAACGTAAAAGTAGATCCACGAGGACCAAGATTTGGTGCTGTTATCACCAGCACAGTTCTTGCAGTGATTTTGCTAAGCACGCCATCGACATTGGCAACAGCACTTTTAATTTTGCAGACTGTTGTGTTTGGCCTTGGCGCGTTTGCAGGATTGCAATTCCATCCATATGGCTGGATTTACCGAACATTCGTTCGTCCGAGGTTGGCCGCACCGACTGAATTAGAAGATTCAGCTCCACTGCGATTTGCGCAACTAGTTGGATTTTTATTTGCTGCAGTTGGTTTAGTTGGAACCCTCACTGGCAGTGCAACTGTTGCACTTGTTGCAATTGGATTTGCACTTGGCGCAGCATTTTTAAATGCTGCGTTCAATATCTGCCTAGGTTGCGAAATGTACCTGCTTGGCAAACGCATAGCTTCACGTTAAGCAAAAAATTTATCTATACCCTAAAAACAAAAGGAAATTTAAAAATGAGTCGTAAAGACGTATTAGTTGACGCGCAGTGGGCGCTTGCGCATCTTGATGATCCAAAAGTGGTCTTCATCGAAGTTGATGAAGACACTGCAATCTATGAAACAAATCACATCCGTAATGCAATTCGCTTGGACTGGAAAAACGAATTACAAGATCCAGTTCGCCGCGACTTTATCAACAAAGAAGGGTTTGAAAAGCTTTTAAGTGCAAAAGGTGTAAAGAATGATGACACCGTTGTACTTTATGGTGGAAATAACAACTGGTTTGCTGCATACGCATACTGGTACTTCAAGCTTTACGGCCATGGCGATGTTCGTTTACTAGATGGCGGTCGCAAGAAGTGGGAACTAGATGGTCTTGAACTTGTTTCAGATGAAGTTATTCGTCCGGCAACAGATTATGTTGCAAAGGATCAAGATCGTTCACTTCGTGCATTCCGCGACGATGTTCTAAAGGCAATTGGCGTTCAGAACCTAGTAGATGTTCGCTCACCAGATGAATATGCAGGTCGACTACTTGCACCAGCACATTTGCCACAAGAAGGTGGACAAATTGGTGGCCACGTTCCAACTGCTGCAAACATTCCTTGGTCAAAAGCCGCAAATGATGATGGCACTTTCAAATCAGAAGACGAGTTGAAAGCGATTTATTCAGCAGCCGGCGTTGATTTTTCAAAAGACACAATTGCATACTGCCGCATCGGGGAACGCTCAGCATTTAGCTGGTTTGTATTAAAAGAACTAATTGGTGCTAAGAATGTGCGCAACTACGACGGCTCATGGACCGAATACGGTTCTTTGGTTGGAGTTCCGGTTGCTGTTGGTGACGAGCCAGGCACAGCATGACTACCTGCGGAGCAGTGGTCGGTGGCAGATCCATCGAGAACGTGGATATTTCTAAACAAGCTGTGATTCAAGGCGTCGTGCAAAAAAGCGGCGCGCCTGTTTCAGTTGGATATGTTCGCTTACTCGATCGAAATGATGAATTTGTTGCTGAAGTACCTGTTTCGCAAAAAGGTGAGTTCAGATTCTTTGCTGCAGCAGGTTCATGGAACATAGTGACTCTTGTTCCAGGAGGATCAGCTCGGCAGCAAGTATCGGCAAATCTAGGCCAGATAACTGACGTGGATGTTCTAGTCGGATAAATCAAAAATGTGAAAGTGCCAGGTGCTTGTAGCCACCTGGCACTTTTATTTTTCATAGACCGGATGGAACTAAATTTGCGTAATCAACTTTGATGCAACGATCTTGGACAACTTGCATTCCTGCATTGCTGGCAAGTTCAGCAACATCGTTATTGCGGATACCAAGTTGCATCCACCATGTTTTGCCAGCACAGTCACCTGCGATAGCTGGAAATTCTTTTTCAAACACTCCTGGCATATCTTCACCTTTGCGGAATACATCCACGATGTCTGGAATTTCTGGAAGAGCTGCCAGATTCGGATAAACCGGTTGGCTCAAAATATTTTCAGTATGTGCTGGGTTGATCAAATAGACCGTGAAGTGGGTTTGCTCTAGTAAGTAAGCAGTGACTTGATGACTAGCGCGATCTGGTTTAGCTGAAACGCCGATTACTGCCACGGACTTTGCGGTCATCAAAATGTCGCGAACTTGGGCATCGGTTAAATCGCTAACCACTTCAACCACTTCCTAAAATGCTTACCTTATGGCTTTAACGCTAGACTATTTTTCGTGGTTGAAAATTTTTATACCGGATTACTAATCCTTGCCTCAATAGCCATCACTTGGTTTGCAGGTTATGTGGTTTACAAATTATTTAAGGGCCAAGGCTGAGCGCGACCTATCACCCTGATTTAGCCCCGTTATCTTGGTTAATTGGTACGTGGGTTGGCGTTGGCGTTGTTGGTTATCCGTCAATGGAAAAAGATATTCAAGTTGGCCAAGAATTAAATATCAGTCATGATGGCCGCCCATTTTTAATACATTGGTCACGAACTTGGCTCCTTGATGAAAATGGCGAGCGTGTTGAACCATTAGCGATGGAATCAGGATTCTGGCGCCCACTTCCAAATAACGAAGTTGAATTACTCCTTTCACATCCAACTGGTATTTCAGAAACCTGGTTTGGAAAAGTAACTGTTACTGGAATTGTTAATGCTCAGATCACTGGCGCCAGAGTTGAATTAAAAACTGATGCAATTGTTAGAACTTCAACTGCTAAAGAAGTAACTGGCGGAGAACGCCTTTACGGTTTAGTTGATGGCAATCTGGGCTGGGTCTATGACATGGCTGCTGTTGGTGTGCCTATGAAATCGCATGCATCATTTCACTTAACAAAGGTTTCAAATGATTAGTCACAATTGGGATGATGTCTTACGTCAGTTCGGATATCGCATTACTCCGCAACGTCAAATGGTGCTTGAGGCAATAAATAAATTAGGTCATGCAACTCCTGAAGAGCTGTGTGCTGAAGTTCAGCGCTCAGCCTCTGGCGTGAACCTTTCAACGATTTATCGAACCATTGAAGTTCTAGAAGAAGTTGGTCTTGTTACCCATACCCACATCGGTCATGGCGCACCCACTTATCACTCAGTTGAAGAAGACTCACACATTCACTTAGTTTGTGACACTTGCGGAGAAGTTGAGTCGATTGATTCAGCAGAAGCAGACGTTTTCACTCAAAGGCTTCTTGAAAAAATTGGTTTCGAAACTGATATTTCACATTTCTCGGTACGTGGTCAATGTGCTAGTTGCCTGGCCCGTCAAAAATTACTTTAAGTTATATCTATGACTGCAATGCCAAATATGAATCCGGATAGCCCGGATAGTTCTATCCCGTGGCATTACGGCGATCCATTTAAAGAGCAACGCGATTTGGTTGCTGGAATCGGCCAAGTTGATTTAGGCAATCGCGAAGTCGTTAGCATTACAGGCCCCGATCGCAATAGCTGGCTTAATTCCTTAACTACGCAAGATTTATTAACACCGTATAAATCAAACCAAACTTTAGTGCTTAGCCCACATGGTCACATCGAGCACGACCTGCACGTTATCGATGACGGCACAACTACCTGGTTAATAGTTGAACCAGGCACCGCAGCTGAATTAATTAAGTTCCTTGAATCAATGAAATTTATGTTGCGAGTCGAAATAGCTGATCGCACTGAGGAATTTGCAGTGGTGGGCGCACCAGGTTGGGTTGAAACAAATTATCCAACCTGGCATTCATCAAGTGTTTATGTTGATTTCAGTAACGATATTTATGTAACAAATCGACCAGCCAAATGGCAGGTAAGTGAATATCTGGTGCCTCGAGCTGAATTATTAAAAGAATTAACTCATCCAATTGGCAGTTGGGCATGGGAAGCACATCGAATTAGATCTGGTGTTGCCAGATTTAATTTTGAAACTGATCACAAAACTATTCCGCACGAAATCGGATTAATTGGATCTGCAGTTCACCTAAACAAAGGTTGTTACCGTGGCCAAGAAACTGTTGCCAGAGTAGTAAATATTGGACAGCCACCTCGAAGATTAGTTCATTTGGAACTTGATGGATCAACAAACGAATTACCAAGTATTGGCGCGAAAGTTTTTCATGATGGAAATGAAGTTGGCCATCTGACTTCTGTTGTTCAAGATTTTGAATCAGGTCCAGTAGGGCTAGCACTTATTAAACGCACAACACCAACTGATGCGGTTTTAACTGTTGATCAAGTTAGCGCAGCACAGACTGTAATTGTTAAACCAGATGCGCAACCACTTGCGCAACCAACCCTTAATTCTCGACGATTACTGTCATAGGCCCATCACAAACTTGCGTGATGCGCATGTCTGCACCGAATTTTCCAGTTTCAACCTTTGCACCTAAATCGCGCAAACATCTTGCAACTTCGTTAACTAAAGGTTCGGCTTGATCGCCGCGGGCTGCCTGTTGCCACGTTGGTCTGCGACCTTTTGAAGTGTCTGCAAATAATGTGAACTGGCTGATTACCAATATCGGTAAGTTTCCATCTGCTGCAGCGACCTCATTGGCCTCATTTGAAATAGAAATTCCTTTGGCAACAAGTGCCTGTTTTTCAAATATTCGAAGTTTCCAAATCTTGTCGGCAAGTGGTGCGCACTTTGAAAGATCATCATCGACACTCACGCCAACTAAAACCATTAACCCAGGTCCAGTGAACTGCCCAATTACTTGCCCAGCCACTTCCACAGCTGCGCCATCTACACGTTGTATAACTGCCCGCATAAGTTAATTGTGGCTTATGTGGCACGATGTATGCATGTCAGCGCTCATTGCCCAGGTTGTGCGAAGTGGTTTTGTCGAAGGCCGCCACTACGGCAGTGCAGTAGTTGTTGATTCAGCAGGCCAAGTCATTTGGTCACATGGTGATGTTAAGTCACAGATTTTCCCAAGATCATCAAACAAGTTGATGCAAGGCCTTGCAATGGTAAGAGCAGGACTGCCAGCAAGTGGTGAATTACTTGCCCTTTCTTGCGCTTCACATAGTGCTGAAGAATTTCACATTGATGGTGTTCATAGTTTGTTAAATGCAGCCGGTTTAGACGTTGATGCGCTTGCTTGCCCGCCTGATTGGCCGCTAGATCCTGTTCAAAAAGACACCGTGCTTGCTGAAGGATTAGACAAAGAATCAATCTTTATGAATTGCAGTGGCAAACATGCTGCAATGCTTTTCACGTGTGTGATTAATGGTTGGGATACCAGAACATATTTAGATCTGAGTCACCCATTGCAACAGGCATGCAAATTAACAATTGAAGAAGTTACTGGCGAACAAATACAGCACATCGGAATCGATGGCTGCGGGGCACCAGTCATGTCTACTTCATTAGTCGGGTTAGCAAAGGCATTTGGGAAATTTGCAGGCCCATCTGCTGATGCAAATCAGAAAAAAATTGCAGATGCGATTAGAAGTAATCCGCAGTTCTTGGGTGGAACAAGACGCGATGTCACAAAATTAATGCAAGGCGTTCCAGGATTACTTGCTAAAGATGGTGCTGAAGGCGTTTATGCAATTGGTCTTGGTGATGGCCGCGCCCTGGCATTGAAAATTGATGACGGTGCTGATCGCGCTCGAATCGTAGTTGCAAGTGCAATTTTGAAAAACATTTTAAATGTCGTCTCAGCAGAAGTAGATCGACAATTATCAAGTCAGGTATTACTAGGCGCTGGGAAGCCAGTTGGCCAAATCGAAGCCTTAATTAAGTAGTTAAAAGCTGATCAATCGCGCCTACCCATAAACACTGTGGGCAAGTGATTACCTTATTTATGTGTCAGGTGTTATTCATCCAGTTGGGCCGAAGAATCCCAGGGTTTATTGGGTTAGACGC
>JBEGTB010000076.1:0-30406 GCA_041179585.1 Actinomycetota bacterium | reverse complement strand
AATGAGCAAAGTAATAGTTCTTGGCGCAGGCCATGGTGGGTTGGCTGTTGCAGCCAGGCTTGCAGTTAAAGGTCACGATGTTCATATTTATGAAGCTAGCGGTAGCGCAGTAACGATTCCCCAAGTTTTAACTCTGCCAGCTGCTTACCGAGATTTGTTTATTAAAACAGGTAGCCAACTTGAAGAAGTTCTTGACCTCAATGAATCAAACTTTGCTTTTGAATTTCAAACAAATTCTTCTGGAATTATCCAAATTCCAGCAAGCGGAGTTGGCCGTGTATTAACTGAAATTGAAAAAGTTCTAGGCAAAGATGCGGCAAATCAATGGCGAAAATTCACTTCAGTTTTTGGACAAATTTGGCAACAATCACGATCAAAGTTAATTGAAAGGCAATCAGAAGAACCGCTCTGGAAGATTGTTGGTTTTAAAAATTACTTAAGAACTCGCAACTTTGAAAATTTCATCAAGCAAAACTTAAAGAACACTGACTTACAAAACTTAGCCCGTGCCTATAAGGCACAGTGTTATGTAGATCTAGATTCAAAAATTGGATTGCTTGGAATTGGTAGTTACGTGCAACAAACGTTTGGGGTTTACAAGTCTTCGGGTGGGTTAAGCGCCCTAACAAACGCGATTGAAAATCGGTGCCGTGAATTAAGCGTTGAATTCACTTTTAATGAGAAAGTTGCACCGGTGGTTGCTGGAGACCAATTAATTGGGGTTGAACTTTCAAATGGCCAGCTGATTGCCGCAGATTTTGTAATTGTTAATGACTTAACCTCTCTGCCCGAGATTGCCAAATGGACTGACACCACCACCCCAGGCACAAACTCACCAGGTCTTTATCGAATTGAAGAACGCTCATGGCTTGGACTTGGTCCAAGCCATGCAGTCATGAGCGCTGAAATTGTGGCTGACCTAATCGGTTCTGCAGCACCCTGACTTTGCCTTTACGCTAAAGGGGTGAGTAACCCACTAGATAAAAATGGCCTACGTGATCGCGTTGCCCAAACACTCACGGATTTTGTTTCGGAACATCGAAACATCATGTCTGAAATTTCTAGTGACACTGAAGCCTTAGTTGATTCACTCTCAGCATTAATTACTGGTGGAAAGCGTTTGCGTCCAGCATTTGCCTATTGGGGTTACTTAGCCGGTGGCGGCAAAGATAGCGATGCGATTATCAAAGCTTGTAGTGCTCTTGAATTTCTACAAGCCTGCGCACTGATTCATGACGATGTTATGGATAACAGTGACACACGTCGCGGAGCGCCAGCGGTTCACAAACAATTTGAAGAAAAACATGCCTCAAACAATTGGTCTAGTGATGGTCCAAGATTTGGTGCCGGCGCTGCCATCTTGATTGGTGATCTAGCACTTTCATGGGCTGATGAATTGATTTTCACTAGTGGCCTCTCAACTCAGGAAGTGATGAGAGCCAATGAGATTTACCACGTTATGCGAACTGAATTAATGGCTGGTCAATATCTAGATCTTCTCGAACAAGTTCGTGGCGAGATCACTGTTGAACGAAGTGCGACAGTGATCAGGTTTAAGAGCGCAAAATACACAATCGAAAGACCTCTTTTGATGGGCGCGGCAATTGCTGGCGCATCAAACGAAGTGCGTGATGCCCTATCTCAATACGGTTTAGCTCTTGGTGAGGCATTCCAATTACGCGATGATTTGCTTGGTGTGTTTGGTGATGCTGCAACCACTGGTAAACCATCAGGTGACGATTTGCGCGAAGGCAAACAAACCATGCTTGTTGCAAAGGCACGTGAATTAGCAAGCCCGGCTCAACTTAAGTTGATTGAATCGGCTCTTGGCAATGAAAAATTAAGTGAGTCAGAAGTTAAGCAAGTTCAAGAAGCACTAATCGATTGTGGTGCTCAGCTGGTTATTGAAGAGCGTATTGCCCAGCAACTTGAAGTTGCCCTATCTGCAATTCAAGATTTACCAACTGAAGTAACGCAAGCTCTAAGTGATCTTGCAGTTATGGCAACGAAGAGAGCAAGCTAAATGGTGCGATTACAAGACTGGATCCCTGGACATACCCAACGAACAGTTAGCGGTCCAACAAATAATGTCGTAATTGTTGGCGCAGGATTAGCTGGGCTATCAGCTGCCATGCGTCTTGCAAAAACTGGTCGAAATGTCACTGTTGTTGAACGTGAATCGATTCCAGGTGGTCGTGCAGGCCGCATTAGTGACCGCGGATTTGAATTTGATACCGGACCAACAGTTTTAACTATGCCTGATTTAATCGCCGATGCATTTGATTGTCTTGGCGAAGACATGAATGACTGGCTAAAACTTGAACCAGTTAAGCCGCTTTACCGAACATTTTTTGCAGATGGCAGCCAAATGGATGTGCATAGCGATACTGAACAAATGTGCGCTGAGATCGAAAAAGTCATTGGTCCAGATGAAGCGGCTGGTTACCGCAAGTACGTTGATTTCGTTTCAGATTTATACAAATACGAGATGCGCAATTTCATTGACCGCAATATCGATAGTCCAGTAGATCTAATTTCAAAAGACTTAGTGAAGCTAATTTCTATTGGCGGTTTTAGAAAACTTGCTCCAAAAGTTGAGCAATACCTAAAGGATGATCGCACCCAGCGTGTTTATTCATTCCAGGCGATGTATGCCGGTCTTTCACCTTACGATGCATTGGCCATTTATGCAGTTATTGCTTACATGGATTCAGTTGCTGGTGTTTTCTTTCCCAAGGGTGGAATGCATGCTGTTCCTGCAGCAATGGCAGCAGCTGCAACCAAACATGGCGTGACATTTAAGTACGACACTGAAGTGACTGCAGTTCGCACAAGAGGCAAGCGCGCAGTTGGCGTTGAAACAGCCATGGGTGAATTCATTCCAGCAGATGTGGTTGTGCTGAATCCTGATTTGCCAATCGCCCACCGTGAATTACTTGATTCTGATCCTTGGACAGTTAGACGTTTGGATTACTCGCCTTCTTGTTACTTATTGCTTGCAGGTTCAAATAAGAAATTCGATCACATCGCCCATCACAATATTCATTTCGGTAAAAGCTGGTCTGGCGTATTTGATGAGCTAATTAACAAAAAAACCATCATGAGCGATCCAAGTATTTTGGTTACAAACCCAAGCCATAGTGATCCAGATTTGGCTCCAAATGGAAAACAGGTTTATTACGTACTATTCCCAACACCAAACTTAGATGCAGACATCGATTGGAAAACTTTCGAACCAAAATATCGCGATCAAGTTTTCAAATCACTTGAAGAACGCGGCTACTCAGATTTCGCTAATTCAATCGAAGTTGCCCACATCACTACCCCGCAAGATTGGGCGGATCGTGGCATGGAACGCGGCGCACCATTTGCGGCCGCGCATTCATTTTTCCAAACTGGACCATTTAGACCGCGTAACACCTGGGGTGAAAATGTGGTCTTCACTGGATCTGGTACACAGCCAGGCGTTGGCGTTCCGATGGTTCTAATCTCTGGTCGCTTAGCAGCCGAACGCATTACCGGTAAAGACAAGTCATACCGCTCACGTGCACTGCGCTAGTTCGCAAGTACCCTAGATAAGTGAAATTCACTTTCCCAAAAACTTTTATGCGACAGCCCATTGTTGGCATGTATGTGTGGCCGGGATTTTTTGGTTCGCTATTTTTAGCATTTGGCTCCTTTGGTGTTGGTTGGTTTCCACTTTCTGCTGGAGCACTCGACTGGCCAATCGTAAATTACTTGCAAACAAATTCACTTGGCCAAGCATTGGCTCGATCACTTGTAGTGGTGGGTGCCGCTCTAATTTTGCAGGCTTGGCTTTTTGTTGGAATGGATGCCTTGCATAACAAAATTTCAGACCTACGTGTTTTGTACGTGGCGATGGGTTTTTGGTGTGCGCCGTTAATTTTTACCCCACCGCTTTTTAGTCGCGATGTCTTTAGCTATTACATGCAAGGCAAACTACAACTTGCTGGCTATAACCCGTATGACTCAGGTGTTGCTCTAGTTGCTGGGTGGTTCCAATCTGGGGTTGACCCACTTTGGGGTGAAGCGCCGACACCTTATGGACCAGCATTTTTGTTTATTGAAAAAGTTGTGGCTTATTTAAGTGGTAACTCAGCCTTACTTGGCGCATTTTTATTCCGACTAATTGCATTAGCTGGTGTAATCGCCCTGATTGTTGCTATCCCATTTCTTGCAAGACAGCATGGCATTAGCGATGCCTCAGCACTTTGGCTTGGTGCGATGAATCCACTTGTGATTATGCATTTTGTCGCTGGTGCCCATAACGATTCGTTGATGGTTGCTTTAGTAGTAGTCTCACTTGTTTTTGGACTTAAACACCGTTGGGTAATTGCAGCTCTATTGGCAACAGCTGCCCTTGCGATGAAACCAGTTGCGATTGTGGTCCTGCCATTCTTGGCTTACATTTCAGCTGAATCTTCATGGTTAAGTCGCATTCGCCAAGGTATTCGTATTGGGGTTGTCTCAACCACATCTTTGTTTGCTATGTCTTACTTTGCTGGCGTTGGTCCTTTCGGTTGGCTCAACGCTTTAAGTACGCCAGGCACAGTTAAAAGTTGGCTATCTCCTTTCACTGCAGCTGGTTTATTTTCCAGCGCTTTTGCAAACTTGCTTGGCTTTGGAAATTTCGAAGATCAATTTGTTGAAATATCTAGACAAATTGGCTCTTTGGTGATGGCCATTATTTTGATGTATTTAATTTTGAAACCAGAAGGGCGAAGTGCAACTAGAGGCGCAGCATTTGCCTTTGCCGCACTTGTAATTTTTGGTCCGGTTGTTCAGCCTTGGTATTTACTTTGGGCAATCCCACTGGTGGCTGCTTCAGGACTATCACATAGATATGTGCGAATTACTGTGATTGTGATTTCGGCTTTCACAATTCATGGCATTGCCAATTCCAGTGCAACAACCGATACATTCTTGGACCTTAGCGATGGGCTTGCCATTATTTTGGCGGTACTAATTCTGGCTGCTGCGGTATTTACCTCTCCGCATGAGCGGCAATTGATTATTGGTGACAAATCAGAACAGGGCATCAAACCCGAAAGTGCAGAACAACTGGCGCTGCACGAAAAAATGGTTATCCGTTAAGTTACTTACATGAGCAAGAAGGATTTACTCAAGGCGGGAATTACTGACCCTGCGCTTCAAGCATCATATGAGTTATGTCGAGAATTAAATAAAAAACACGGCAAAACTTACTACTTAGCAACGCTGCTCCTTCCACCAGAAAAGCGCCCCTATGTTCATGCGCTTTATGGGTTTGCGCGCTATGCCGATGAAATTGTTGATGACTTAAGTTCAACCCTGACAGATGAACAAAAAGCTCAAGAATTAAGAAACTGGAGCGATAAATTTTTTGCCAGTTTTGATTCAGGTAAAACTGATGATCCAGTTTGCTTAGCTGTACTTCACACCATTAAGCGTTGGAATTTACCAAAAGCACATTTCGAAGCATTCATTCACTCAATGACTATGGATTTAACTGTCACCGAATACAAAACCTATGAAGACCTCTATGAATATGTTTACGGTTCGGCTGCAGTAATCGGATTACAAATGGTGCCAATTTTGGAACCAAGCGATCCAAAGGCATGCGACCACGCAATGGAACTTGGGGTTGCGTTCCAGTTAGCCAATTTCATCAGGGACGTTAACGAGGATCTAGATCGGGGCCGAGTTTATTTACCGCTTGATGAACTAGCTGACTTTGGTGTTACTCGAAGCGATCTAGAAAAACGAATCGCTACCCCAGCAATAAAGAGAGCTCTGGCTAAGCAAATCGATCGAGTCAAAGATCTTGAGCAAAGGTCTCGAATTGGAATTTCAATGCTGGCCCCAAGTGCTCAGCCCTGTATTGAAACCGCACGCATTCTCTATTGCGGAATTGTCGATGAAGTAGTCAAGAATGATTACGAAGTATTTAAAGTTCGCGCAACTGTGCCACTAACTAGGCGCTTAGCGGTTGCGCTTCCAGCTTGGTATAAAGCGTGGCGGGCCCGCTAACGGTTCTCGCTGCACACCATTTCGACCAAGTCGCACCCACATTGAAAGCGTTAACACAATTAGCGCAAAACCAAAAACAAGATCCTCAACTGGGGCGTAAGCAATTCGACCGTCGCCTATAAACGGTGGACGTGAATCCACTGGAGTATCTGATCCAATTATTTTGATTCCTGAATATTCAACAATTCCAGCACCAGTCAAAATTCCGTTTGTAATGAGTTGGAAAAAGATCATGATCGCGTAGCTAACCCAAAAAACTTTTCGAGTAGTAACAGCAGATTTGATTACGCGAATGTCAATCGCAACTGCAAGTACAGCAGCCACTACTGCAATTTGAGTGTAGGTCATTTCTCATCGCCAACTTTCCAGTTTGGCTTTGTGCTGCGAACGCCTTCTAGGGTTAAAACTGCACAAATTGGAATGACTATAAAAAACAAAATTTCTTCAAGCGGCACATTGGCTATAGCAATAATTCCCGTGACATATCGTTGATCAAATTTCCAATGACCTTCACTGATTGCATAAATATCCCAGCAAGTAAATAGAACAAGTCCTGGAAGTATGGAAAGCACTAATCGCTTCCATCTGCGATAAACCCTTGTGCGCAGCACAATTTCTAGCCAACCGCTACCTAGCAGACAGCCGAGTAAGACTGCGATATAAGAAAACTTTCCCATCAGTTGAAATCTACCTGATGTGGCATCCGATGAAGATTTCCAACCCATCTTTAGAATTAATTCATGACTTTGCCAACCACAGATCCATTTGTTGGCCAGGTATTAGAAAATCGCTACCAAGTCGATGAATTAATTGCCCGCGGTGGTATGGCAAATGTTTACCGTGCAACTGACTTAAAACTTGGGCGAACTGTTGCCCTAAAGATTTTGGCTGGCTCACTTGCCAGTGATCCAAGTTTTGTTGAGCGCTTTATGCACGAAGCAAAAGCCAGTGCTGCATTGATGCATCCAAATGTGGTGGCCGTTCATGATCAAGGGCTGGCTCTTGGTTTCCCATTCCTTGTTATGGAATATGTGCCTGGAAAAACTATTCGCGAAGTTTTAGCAGCTCACGGACCTTTTGCAAGTGCGCACGCACTTGAAATTATGAAATCTGTATTAGCAGGTTTGGCCGCTGCCCACGATGCAGGATTTGTGCACCGCGACATAAAACCAGAAAACGTATTAATTACCAACGATGGCCAAATTAAAGTGACCGACTTTGGTTTGGCCAGAGTGATTACCGATCAACCGGCAACTTCAAATACCGGTGCAGTACTTCTTGGCACGATGGCCTATTTATCGCCAGAACAAGTTCAGCAACATCCAGTTGATGCCAGATCAGATGTTTACTCATCGGGAATTTTGCTTTATGAAATGGTCACTGGCCGGGTTCCATTTACAGGTGGCACACCAATTGACGTTGCGTACAAACATGTGAACGAAGACGTTCAGGCACCAAGTATTTTGCAGCCAGATGTGCCACCTGCAGTTGATCACTTAGTACTGAGTGCCACTGCCAGAAATATAAACAATCGAATGCCAAGTGCCAGGGCTTTCCAAGAGGGAGTGGTTCGCGCACTGAGTGCAGTGCCGCAAGCTGAATCACTTACTACTGCCCTGCCAATTAAAGGTGGCTCACAACTTCCACCCACCACTCCTCGTGGTGGCCAAGTTATTCCACCTGCTTACCTAGCTAATGGGTCAGGTATACAGGTAAAAGCCAATAAATTTAATTTTTCAAAGTCTAAAACCGTGCTTAGAGCTGGCGGTTTGCTAATTGCGCTTATGGCAGCGGTACTTCTTTGGTACAACTTTTCTGGCAGCTACAAACCAGTTCCAGATCTAACTGGCCAAACTATTGAACAAGCCACACCAGCTCTTATTGAATTGCAACTTGGCATTACCGAAATCGCAGAGTTTTCTGAAGATATTCCAGCAGGTCAGATTATTCGAACAGAACCAGCAACTGGCAAGAAAGCCAAAATAGATAATCCAATTCAGGTTTATGTTTCAAAAGGCCAAGAGCGATATGTAATTCCAGCTGAAGTTGTTGGTATGGCGCCTGCTGATGTTGAAAAAATCTTGGAAGATTTGAATTTAAAGATCGGTGAAACTTCAGAAATTTATGCTGAAACAGTTGAATCTGGAAAAATTGCTGGAACTGATCCAGCACCTGGTTCAAGTTTGAAACGTGACACCGTAGTCAATATTCAAATTTCTAAGGGTGCCGAGCCAATTGAGGTTCCAAATGTGATTGGAAAATCAGTTGAAGAAGCAACCGCAATACTTCAAGCAGCTGGATTTGTTGTTAATCAAGAGAATAAATTCCCGATCGCACCATTTAAAATCGTGTATTCGCAAAACCCACCTGCCTTAAGCAATGTGGTTAAAGGGTCAGTAATAACAATAAAAATTATTTAGCTAGAAATTATTTCCTAAGCATGTCAGCAACTTGGAATGCCAACTCCAGGCTCTGCACCCGATTAAGTCTTGGATCACAGGCTGTTTCGTAACGGAATGGTAGATCGCTTTCGCTAACCCCTGAAATACCACCAAGACATTCAGTTACATCATCACCAGTTAATTCAATGTGAATTCCGCCTGGATGTGTTCCTTTGGCCTTATGGACTTCAAAGAAACCTTTAACTTCATCGATGACATCATCAAATAATCGAGTCTTATGTCCAGATGCGGCTTCGCGAGTGTTTCCGTGCATTGGATCGCAAACCCAAGTTACGTTGTGGCCTGATTTTGAAACCACGTCGATCAGCCTTGGCAGGACTTCGCGAATCTTTCCAGTGCCCATTCGAGTGATCAGCATTAGGCGGCCAGGTTTATTTTCTGGATCAAGTTTTTTAAGTAGGGCCAACAAATCTTCATCAGTTGTAGTTGGACCAACTTTGACACCAATTGGGTTTTGAATTTTCGAAGCGAAATCAACGTGAGCGCCATCAAGGTTTCGAGTGCGCTCACCAATCCAAACAAAGTGACCAGATACGTCGTAAAGATTTCCAGTACGAGAATCAATACGGGTTAATGGCTTTTCGTAATCAAGTAAGAGTGCTTCATGGCTAGCGTAGAAATCAACCCGGCGGAATTCCTCTGGATCTGCCCCGCATGCTGTCATAAACGAAAGGGCTCGATCAATTTCAGCAGCCATTTGTTCATAACGCTTGCCTGGAGTTGATTCACTTACGAAGTCTTGGTTCCAAGCATGCACTTGGCGAAGGTCGGCGTAACCACCTTGAGTGAAAGCGCGAATCAGGTTAAGCGCAGCAGCACTTGCATGGTAAGTCTGAACTAAACGCATTGGATCTGGAACACGAGATTGTTCGGTGAATTCCAGACCATTAACGGCATCGCCGCGGTATGACGGAAGGCTTACGCCATCAACAGTTTCATTTCCAGCACTACGTGGTTTTCCGTATTGGCCAGCAATGCGACCAATTTTCACAACTGGAAGTGATGCGCCGTAAGTTAGAACGATTGCCATCTGCAGCACAGTCTTTAGTCGGGCGCGAATTGAATCAGCAGTGTTGGCTACAAATGTTTCAGCGCAGTCCCCGCCCATCAGAACGAAAGCTTCGCCTCGTTCAGCTTGGGCTAACCGCTGGGTTAATTCATCGCATTCACCTGCGAAAACAAGTGGCGGAAGTGACTTTAGAATCTCTTGGGCATGGCTTAAGGCAGCAGCATCAGGCCACTCAGGCTGTTGCGCTGCTGGCAGTAATGGCCAAGTAATCGAAGACACCCGTCTAGGTTAGTCGGGCAATGCGTGTATTACTAAATCGAAAGTTACTCCCCTTAGATAGATTTGGGTTATGGCTATTCGTAAAGTTGCACTTCTCACCGCTGGCGGTCTTGCCCCATGTTTATCTTCAGCGATCGGATACTTAATCGAGCGATATTCTGAAGTTGCCCCAGATGTTGAGATCATCGCCTACCGCAATGGCTACCACGGTTTATTAAAAGGTGAATCAATCAAGATCACACCTGAGATTAGAGCAAAGGCTCATCTGCTTCACGAATTAGGCGGCAGCCCAATTGGCAATAGCCGTGTGAAATTAACCAACGTTGCTGATTGCGTTAAACGTGGACTTGTTAAAGAAGGTCAAGACCCACAGCAAGTTGCCGCAGACCAGCTAGTTAAAGACGGCGTTGATGTCCTGCACACCATCGGTGGCGATGACACAAATACGGCAGCTGCTGACCTATCTGCATTCCTGGCTAAAAATAATTACGGCCTTGGCGTGGTTGGTCTACCAAAGACAATTGATAACGATATTTACCCAATTGCCCAATCACTAGGCGCCTGGACTGCAGCTGACGAAGGTGCCCATTACTTTTCAAATGTAGTTTCTGAGCACACCTCTAACCCGAAGATGCTAATTGTGCACGAAGTTATGGGTCGTCACTGTGGTTGGCTAACTGCAGCAACAGCCATTTCATACCGCCAATTACTTGATGAACAACAATGGCTAAGTTCATTTGGCGCAGATCGCATTAATCGCGAAATCCATGCGGTATATGTTCCAGAACTAGAAATTGACATTGATAAAGAAGCCAAGCGTTTATCTGAAGTGATGAACACCGTTGGCAATGTCAACATCTTTTTATCCGAAGGTGCTGGCGTTGATGCCATCGTTGAAGAAATGCGTAGCCGCGGCGAAGAAATTCCACTTGACCCATTTGGCCATGTGAAAATTGATCGCATTAATCCAGGTGCTTGGTTTGCCGCTCAATTCGCTCCGATGATTGGCGCTGAAAAAGTTCTAGTGCAAAAGAGTGGTTACTACGCTCGCTCGGCCCCTGCAAATGAACGCGATCAACAATTAATTCATGACTGCGCAACTGTTGCAGTTGAAGCTGCGCTTAATGGCATTAGTGGTTTAGTTGGCATGGATGAAAATGCTGATAACAACATCAGAGCTTGTGAGTTTGAACGTGTAGCCGGAGCAAAACCATTTGATACAAATCAAAAGTGGTTTGATGAATTACTTGCAGACCTAAAGCAGCCTAAAGGCAAGCCAGTTTCACACTAACGTTTACGGCTGGCGTACTTATCGACGTACTCTTGGCCACCAAGTTCCATCAACTTATACATAATTTCATCGGTGATGGTACGAAGTACGAAACGGTCATCTTCCATTCCGTAGTAGCGCGAGAAATCTAAAGCTTTACCAATTCGAATTCCAACATCAACGTTAAAGTTTGGTCGGCTTCGACCAATTGGCTGAACTTTGTCAGTGTTGATCATCGCAACTGGAACAACTGGGACTCGGGCTTCAAGTGCCATGCGGGCAACACCTGTCTTACCTCGGTAAAGCCTGCCATCCGGAGATCTGGTTCCTTCTGGATAGATGCCAAGCAGGTGTCCTTCATTTAATAACCGAACGCCAGTTGCGATTGCATCTGTTGCAGCGTTGCCACCAGTTCGATCAACTGGAACTTGTCCTGCGCCACGGAAAAATGCAGCTATCGCCTTACCTTTGATGCCAGTTCCCATGAAGTATTCCGCTTTAGCCATGAAAGTGATTTTTCGCGGAACAGCAATTGGTAAAAAGATTGAATCTGAGAATGAAAGGTGGTTGCTAGCAATTAGGGCTGCGCCATCTTCGGGGATGTTTTCAAGGCCCTCAACCCAAGGGTGAAAAGTAATGTCTAAAGCCGGGCCAATTGCCACGTTCTTTAAGAACTTATAGAACTTATCGCTTTCCGACACATGATTAACGGTAGTGAATTTGAGGCGGATTGGGCAATTGGGCCACCAGATTGGCAGAAATATCCGCCCACGTTCGGTAATCTCACCCGTAATACCTAATTTAAGCAAGGCTTTCGAAAGGTTAATTGGATATGCGTGAAATGCATGTACCCGCGTTAGTTGCTCCACCCACATCAGGAAATATCACTGACATTGTTGAACTCAATGCCAACACATATCCAAACCATGCACTGGCAAGCATTCCTGAAGGAACAGAATGGAAGACAGTATCTTCTATTGAATTCAAATCTTTAGTCAAGAGCGTGGCCAAAGGTTTAATCGCCGATGGAATTCAAACTGGTGACCGCGTAGCGATTTTTGCCCGCACTCGCTATGAATGGACAGTCGCCGATTTTGCAATCTGGTACGCCGGCGGTATCCCGGTTCCTATTTATGAAACATCCTCGCCAGAACAAGTTAAGTGGATTATGTCGGATTCAAATGTGGTTGCCACATTCTTTGAAGCCAGCCGCACTACACATGCTTACAAAGAAATTGCGAGCTTTGTTCCACAAATGACCCGCAGTTACATCTTTGCTGAAAATGCTTTTACAGATTTAACAGCTAAAGGTGCACACATCTCTGATGACGATTTAGAACAGCGACGTAAACATGCAAGCCCAGATGATGTGGCCACAATTATTTACACCAGTGGCACTACTGGTATGCCTAAAGGTTGTGTTCTCACTCATTCAAACTTGATTAGCGAAATCGACAATTTGGTTGAAGGTATTCCAGAAATTTTCAAAGCCGATCAAGCATCAACGTTGATCTTCTTGCCACTTGCACACGTATTTGGTCGAATGATTCAACTAGCAATGGTTCGTGGACAAGTCACGATTGGTCATTGCCCAAATCCAGCATCACTTCTGCGCGATCTTGAATCCTTTAAACCAAGTTTCTTGCTGGCTGTTCCACGCGTATTTGAAAAAGTTTTCAATGGCGCCGGTGCTAAAGCCCATGCTGCTAGCCCAGTTAAGGGCAAAATCTTTGACGCAGCTGCAAAAACTGCGATTGCTTACAGCCAGGCCTTAGATCATGGCAGACCAAATCCAGCGCTTGCTGCAAAGCACAAACTATTTGATGCATTGGTTTACTCAAAACTTCGCGCTGCTATGGGTGGACGCGTGACTCACGCAATTTCAGGTGGCGCGTCTCTTGGTTCACGTCTTGGCCACTTCTACCGCGGACTTGGGCTCGTTGTGCTTGAAGGCTACGGCTTAACTGAAACGACAGCTGGAGCAACACTTAACATCCCAACGGCACTAAAAATTGGCAGCGTTGGTAAGCCAGTATTTGGTACCTCAGTCAGGATCGCTGAAGATGGCGAAGTACTAATAAATGGCCCACATGTGTTCAAGGGTTACTGGAATAACGAGATCGCAACCAATGAAGCTTTTAACGCAGATGGCTGGTTCCACTCTGGTGACATTGGTGAAATTGATGAAGATGGATTCCTTCGAATCACTGGCCGTAAAAAAGAAATCTTGGTTACCGCAGGTGGCAAAAACGTTGCACCTGCAGTCCTGGAAGATCGCCTGCGTGCTCACCCAATTGTTAGTCAGTGTGTTGTCGTTGGTGATGGTCAAGCTTTTATTGGAGCGCTAATCACACTTGACCAGGAAGCATTGCCTGGAATCCTGGCTGCAAATGGAATCGAAGAAAAACCACTTGAAGAATTAGCCAAAGATCCAAAAGTTCGCACCATTGTTCAGACTGCGGTCAATACAGCAAATGAAATTGTTTCTATCTCTGAAGCGATTAAAAAGTTCACAATTTTGCCTACAGATTTAACAATTGAAAACGGCTACCTAACCCCAAAGATGAGTATCCGTCGCCATGTTGTTACTTCAGATTTTGCTAGCGAAATTGAAGAGCTCTACCGCTAGGAATTTGTGCAGTTAAAAACTCCAGGGCTAATTGCCACTTGGCTAATTTCCCGAATCTGGATTTTATTAAGCGGCTTTGGCTACCTGATTTACCCAGATGGTGAAGGACTATTTGCTGATGTCCAGCTATACGACTGGTGGGCTGGCAACATGCAAAATGGTCACTTCCCAATTAACGATGACATGTGGCAATACCCGCCGCTTGCCGCATTAGTTTTCATACTTGGTTATTTAATTGCGCCGGCAACAGTTGGTTTTGTTTTTCTAGCACTTGCTATTGATGCCCTGCTTTTTTATTTTTTGCTCGAAGCTGGACTTGAAAACAATAAGAAAAACTATTTGCCTGCAACTATCTGGGTAAGTGCCGGAGTACTAGTTGGACCAATAATGCTGGGAAGATTTGATGTATTTCCAACCTTTTTTGCAGTCTTAGCTTTGCTGTTTATTGCAAAACCAAGTTCTTTTGGAATCAACATCGCATTTGGTGCACTTTTAAAAGTTTGGCCAGCACTTTTATTTTTAGGAATTCCTCGAAATAAATTCAAAAGTAATTTCCTGTGGTTTTTTGGAACATTCGTATCATTCAGCATTTTGTTAACGCTGTGGTGGCCAAATAGTTTTTCGTTCATCACAGGCCAAAAATCTCGTGGACTTCAGATCGAATCAGTTGGCGCCCTGCCTTTTATGTTTTGGCATTTATTCGATGTCGATATGCCAATTGAATTTCGATATGGTGCGGTGGAAGTTGTCGCACCTGGGGTGAATTTAGTTTCAGCCATAATCACAATCGCTGGGCTGCTTTTAATTGGCCAAATAGCGCTTTGGCAATTCCAAAATCGTCTTTCAAATGTTGGTGTTGCCGATATTGGAATTTATGTTGTCACCGCATCAATGGTCACCAGTCGAGTGCTCTCGCCGCAATACATAATCTGGCTTTTTGGGCTTTTGGCAGTTTGTGCTCTTAACCCAGCTAAGAACTTCATGAAAATCTTTGGGCTAATTGCCACAAGCGCATTCTTGGGACAATTGATTTACCCGATTTTGTACGCCGGATACATGGGCGGACAAATAATTCCACTTGTGGTTCAGGTATTAAGAATCATTACTTTGCTCTGGGCTACTTATTTAATGTGGGCAAACATCAAATCGAAATTAACGCAAGCCATCTAGTTATCTGGGTCAATCCCAGAAATAAGTTTTTGTAACCTGGCATACGGTTTTTCCCAAGTCCAGTTATCTATGATCCACTGACGACCAAACTCGCCCATTTCTTTACGTAATTTCTTATCGACGAAAAGCAATTCGATTTTTTTGATTAACGCCTCTTGGTCAGTTCCGCCGACGACATATCCTGACTTCCCTTCGGCAACGGCTTCGGGTGCGCCACCTGAATCACCTGCAATAACTGGAAGCCCAGTTGCGCTGGCTTCCAAATAAACAATGCCAAGGCCTTCAACATCCCAGCCAGCTTTTCTGGTGCGACATGGCATGGCAAAAACATCCCCTGCCCCATACCAAGCAGGAAGTTCTAGATATGGAACTTTTCCAGTTAAGTAAACATCTAATTCAAGATCTAACTTGGTAATTAATGTTTCTAAATTATTTCGGTAACCTCCTTCGCCAACTATTAGAAGCGCTATTCCAGGAATGCGCTTTTTAAGTTCTGGCATTGCCTTAATTAATTCATCATGACCTTTTCGGGCCATAAGTCTTGAAACACTGACAATTGTTGGCCTGTTGGCAAAGCCAACTTTTTCACGAAGCCTGCTTCCTTCGATCTGATTTCCTGGATTGAAAAATTGTGGATCAACTGCTGGCAAAAGCTGCCGCATGCTGGCCACTGCATTTATTGATAACCCTTTGCTGATTTCTTGCTTTGTGTATTGAGTTAAGTAAGTAAGCGCATCAACGTCATTGCCAATTTTCTTAAGTGCTTGTTTAGTGCCAGGTGTTTTTGCCCAGCCAGCTTCATGTCCATGGGTAAAAGCGATTATCTTCTCGACACCTAATGCGCGAAGTGGTTTTGCCAGAAGTGCTAGCGGAGCTGCAGCACCAAAGATTACGGATTTAATATTTTTGGCCACGATTATTTTTCGGGCAAGTGAAAGTGTTTCAGGTGTTGGTAGCAATACTTTTGTGTTTGCTCGAACAACATCAAAGTCATGGCTTTGATCAAATTGCTCGGCACCTTCCCAAGTGGATGAAAGTACAGTCACATCACTACTTGGAAACTGTCGCACTAATTCATAAACAAATGTTTGAATGCCACCAGGCCTTGGTGGAAAATCATTTGTAATAAATAAGGTGTGACTCACCTGTATTACGTTACTGGCAAGCCACCGCTATACTGTTGCCCTTACCTTTGTTGTTGCCCTCGCCCTTTATTAATCGAAGCGGGGCAACAATTCCAGCATCAGCTAAAACACTTAATGCATCACGGTGACTTTCAAGTGAAGTTGGTTCTGGACCAAGCAGCATAGAAACTACGCAGTCATCACAGGCGATATCGCGCATGATGCAGCTATTGCAATCAATCAACATATTTTTAAATTAGCCATACCCTCTGACAAGAAATCAGGGTGAATAAACCAGCAAAGTTGCTGCAATTTACAGGGGTTTAGTTAGCTTCAAGGGCAAAGCGCTGGCTAACTGATACCCAAACATCCAGCACAGATTCAGCTGCCCCACTATCAAGTGCGCCATAAGCGATCTGAAGCGCTCGGCTCATACGCGAAGTCAAAGAATCTGTGACCAAGCCATAGGTAAAGTGACCAATTGCCGCATCATATGCAACCAAAGCGGCAGCTGCATTTAATGCCACTACGTCACGAATAGCTTGAAGATTGCCATCTGTTCTGCCAGCCAAAATAGCGCGAACAACTTGAGCGTTGTATTTAGCATCACCGCCGCGAAGCTGTTCTGGGCTAGAAAGTTTGATGCCAAAGCTTTGTGGGTCCAAAAGCTCTTCCCGAATGGTTCCACTTGTTACATCCCAAGCACGAGTTTTTGCTGTAGTTGAGATTTCATCAAGACCATCTTCACTATTTACCAAGATTGAGCACATGCCACGTTGCAGTTGCACTTCAGCCAAAGTTGGTACAAGTTTTCCATCGGCCACACCAATTAGGGCAGCCTTGGGTTGACCTGGGTTTGCAAGCGGTCCAAGCACGTTAAATACGGTTGGCACGCCAAGTTCTTTGCGAACTGTCGCTGCGTACCTAAGAGCCGGGTGATGTGCTGGTGCTAAACAAAAACCAATTCCTGCTTCAGCAACAGCTGATGAAACCAAAATCGGTGGCATGTTAATCGCTACGCCAAGTGCTTCAAGCACATCAGCGGTTCCTGATTTTGACGACACTGCGCGATTGCCATGTTTTAGAACAGGAACTCCGGTGCCGGCAACAGTTAGCGCAGCCATAGTTGAAATGTTTACAGTGTGTGCGCCATCGCCACCAGTTCCAACAACATCAACTGCATGACGATCCAATGTCACGCGGATCGCATGTTTCATCATGGTGTCAACAAGGCCGGTTATTTCAGTTGGTGTTTCACCTTTAACCCGAAGGCCCATTGCAAAGGCAGCTATTTGTGAATCAGTTGCCCCACCTGACATGAGCTCTTCCATTGCCCAAGCAGCTTGTTCTTTGGTTAAATCTGTTCGGCGCGAAAGTAAACCAAGAATTTCTTTCCAGGTAACTTCCATCAACAATTCGCCTTACTTAAGCGATGGATTGCGCAGGTGAAAGTAAGCCAATAACGGCTTTAACCAGTGCGCGTGGGTCGATTGGGTGTGCGACAACTGCATCAGCCCGAGACCAAGTTGCCAACCAGCGATCATCTACTCGAGCAACAAGTACAAGAACTGGCGGGCAGTTATAAATTTCATCTTTTAACTGACGACAAATTCCAAGGCCGCCAGCAGGAGAAGCTTCACCATCAAGGATCACTAGATCAAATTGTTTGGTGTCCATCACTTTGATCAGTGCTGGTTCAGTAGCCACGTCATAAATCTCAACCGAACTGATGTCCTCAGATGGGCGCTGGCCGATTGAAGTCTTTACGGTATTTCGCACCTTGGCGTTATCGCTATAGACCAGAACTCTTAGAGCGCGGGATGTATCAGTCACAGACTTAAGCGTATCTGAATGGCCTAGGTGCCAAAATATCTGCCCCAAAATCTGGTCTCCTAAAACTGCTTTTTCATGACCCGGAATTGCCCTGATCTAAGGCCGTGAACCTGGTCACACTGAGCCCAAAATCCGGGTACCTGCCCCTATTTCATTGGGGAAACGGCGCTAAACTCAAGATCGTGAGTACTACTTCTGCAGTTAGAGTCCCATCCGCAGCCGAGCGTCCAAACATGGTTTCTGTCGGCACCATCATCTGGCTTTCAAGTGAGTTGATGTTCTTCTCAGCCCTATTCGCGATGTATTTCACATTGCGCGCTGTCAATGTTGAACTATGGGCTGAGCAGGTAGAAATACTAAATCTGCCATTTGCATCTTTTAACACCACAATCCTGGTGCTTTCATCAGTTACCTGTCAGTTAGGTGTATTCGCTGCTGAACGTGGCGATGTTAAGAAGCTACGTAAGTGGTTCACGATCACACTTTTGATGGGTGCCTACTTCGTTGGGGGTCAGATTTTTGAATACTCCCAATTGGTTCACGAAGGATTAGCTCTTTCAACTAATGCATACTCATCTGCCTTTTACTTAACAACTGGCTTCCACGGTTTGCACGTAACCGGTGGTTTGTTGGCATTTGTTTTTGTATTACTTCGCACCTACCAGACCAAGCATTTCACCCATGGTCAAGCAACATCAGCAATTGTCGTTTCTTACTACTGGCACTTTGTGGACGTAGTTTGGATCGGCCTTTTCACTGTGATCTACCTAATCAAGTAAACGTTAAGCACAAAACTAAGACGAGGATAAGTTCGTGGCATTAAGTCGTAAGCATCCAGCAGTACTTGCAACTGTCATTGGAGTGGCTCTAGGAACTATGGGTGTTGCATATGCAGCCGTTGATTCAGGAACAAAACCTAAATCAGTTGTGGCATCGCAAACTCAAGTTGAAGAAGGTAAAGCGCTTTACATCGAAGGCTGTTCTTCTTGTCATGGATTAGCTGGACAAGGTTCAGAAGTTGGTCCAACACTTATAGGTGTTGGCGCTGCCTCAGTTGATTTCCAAGTTTCTACTGGTCGCATGCCGCTAGCTGCTCCTGGCATACAAGCCGAACCAAAGCCATCTTCATATAACGAATCTGAAACTGCAGCCCTTGCTGCATACATCGCAACTCTTGGTCCAGGACCTGCAATTCCAACTGCTGAAATGTTAGACATATCTGGGGCTGACTTGGCTCTTGGTGGAGAACTTTTCCGAACAAACTGTGCGCAGTGCCATAGCGTTTCTGGTCGCGGCGGCGCACTATCTGAAGGTGGCGTTGCACCGAGCTTGCTTGGTTCATCTCCAAAAGTAATTTACGAAGCAATGGTTGCAGGGCCTGCAAACATGCCTGTTTTTTCTGATTCAGTTTTACCAGTTGAAGATAAGCAAGCAATCCTTGCTTACATCGAAGAACTTCAAGCCAATAAAAACCCAGGTGGTAATGGTCTAGGTCGTCTTGGACCGGTTACTGAAGGTCTGTTTGTTTGGATTGCTGGACTTGGCGTGTTGCTAGGTGTTGCTGTTTGGATCGGAGCAAAAGCAAAATAATGAGTCACGAACACAATTCAGTTGAACCTTACGGTGCCAAAGATGGTGTCGATGTTGTAAGTGGTGTTCCGGTTTTCCCAATGGGTGAACATCAATTGCGCAAAGCTGATCTAGATCCAAAAGCTGCTAAGCGTGCTGAAATTCAGGTTGCCAGCATGTTTGGTTTATCAGCACTTTCGATACTTGGCTCAATTATTTCTTACATCAAAGTTCCAAATGAATCATTAGTTTCAGTTCCAGTAATCGGAACTGTTAATGCCAATCACGTATCGGTTGGCACATTATTTGGTTTAGGTATTTTCTTAATTGGTGCTGGCGCAATTCACTGGGCTAAAAAACTTATGCCAGATGAAGAAGTCGTTCAGGAACGTCATCCGCTTACTTCTGAAAAATCAGAACGTGATGAAGTTGCTGAAATCTTTAAGCGCGGCAAAGCTGAATCAGGTATCAGCGAATACAAAATTATTCGCCGTACTCTGCTTGGCGCGCTAAGCCTGTTCCCACTTCCACTTCTTGTTTTTCTTCGTGACCTAGGTCCCATGCCTGGCACCAGACTTCGCGAAACTATCTGGGATGAAGGCATCCACATTGTTACCGATGCCACTTATCGCAAGATCAAAGCTGCCGATATTCAAATTGGCGGTCTAATCAATGCCGTTCCTGAAAACTTGCTTGAAGTTGAGCACGAAGATGAAAACTTAAATGAACGTGGCAAGGCATCAATTATTTTGGTTCGCCTAGATCCTGCCGACATCGTTTCCCAGCAAGGCGAAGGCTGGGATTACGAGGGAATCGTTGCTTTCTCAAAGATTTGTACTCACGTAGGTTGTCCGATTTCGCTTTACCAACAGCGAACCCATCACCTGCTTTGCCCATGTCACCAATCCACATTCGACCTATCTGATTCGGGCAATGTGGTCTTTGGTCCGGCCGCCAGGCGGATGCCGCAACTTCCTATTACAGTTGATAGCGAAGGTTACCTAGTAGCCAAGTCTGGCTTCCAGGAACCTGTTGGACCTAGTTTCTGGGAGCGCGGATGAGCACCAAACCGAACGCAGCCGTCGACGCAAAAGAAAAATCAGTTGGCGGGAGTGTTGCCGGCTACGTTGATGACCGCCTAGCCTCAGCTAATTTCACAAAGCGACTACTGAATAAAGTCTTCCCTGACCACTGGTCATTCATGCTTGGTGAAGTTGCGCTATACAGCTTCATTGTTTTACTTCTATCCGGTGTTTACTTAACTCTTTGGTTTAAGCCATCGATGGTTGAAGTTATCTACAACGGCTCTTATGTCCCACTTAAGGGCGTAAAGATGTCTGAAGCGTTTGCTTCGACTCTGGACATCTCATTTGATGTTCGCGGTGGTTTGTTAATGCGTCAGATTCACCACTGGGCAGCACTATTTTTCATCGCTGCCATGTCAGTGCACGTTGGTCGTATTTTCTTCACTGGTGCTTTCCGTAAGCCACGTGAAATCAACTGGGTTATTGGAACACTTCTACTAGTTCTTGGTGTTCTTGAAGGTTTCGCTGGTTACTCACTTCCAGATGACCTTCTATCAGGCACCGGTCTTCGCATTGCCCAAGGCATTGTTCAGGCACTTCCATTTGTTGGAACATACCTAGCGATGTTCTTATTCGGCGGCGAATTCCCAGGAACTGATTTCATTCCTCGCCTTTATTCAATTCACATTTTGCTAATTCCAGGTATTTTGCTTGGTCTAATCACCGTGCACTTGATCATGGTGTTCTACCAAAAGCACACCCAATTCCCTGGCGAAGGTCGCACTGAAAGCAACGTTGTTGGTTACCGTTTGTTCCCAATTTATGTCGCTAAAGCCGGTGGCTTTTTCTTCATAGTCTTTGGTGTGATTACTTTGATCGCAGCGCTTGTGACCATCAACGGTATTTGGCTATACGGCCCTTACACGCCGTCACAGGTAACTGCTGGTTCCCAGCCTGACTGGTACATCGGTTTCCTTGATGGCGCTGTTCGTATCATGCCTAACTGGGAAACAAACCTTCTTGGTTACACAATCAGTTGGAACTTAATCGTGCCAGCACTTGTAATCCCAGGAATTATGTTCACCGCACTTGGTCTATACCCTTGGATCGAATCATGGGTAACTGGTGACAAGAAAGAACACCACTTACTTGATCGTCCACGTAACGCTCCAGTTCGCACTGGCCTTGGCGTTATGGCAATCAGCTTCTACTTAATGCTTTGGATCTCAGGTGGTAACGACATCATCGCAACTGCGTTCAATCTGTCGATTAATCAGATCACTTGGTTCTTGCGCATTGCTCTATTCGTGGTGCCATTAATTGCATTCAAGGTAACTAAGCGAATCTGTCTAGGTCTGCAACGCCGTGACCACGAGAAACTACTTCATGGTTATGAAACAGGTCAGATTCTTCGCCTACCTCATGGCGAATTCATTGAAATTCACAAGCCAATTAGCGACAAGGAAAAGGCAGTCATTCTTTCAAAGAAGGACTACTCGCCTCTTGCTCTAGAAGCGCTAAGTGATGCCAATGGTGTTCGTAATCCAAATGGTGGAAAAGCTAAGATACGTGCGCGTATGTCTAACTGGTACTACGGTGAAAACATTGCTCGCCCATCAGCAGCTGAACTAGAAGCAGCCGCTCACCATGCTGAACATGAATTGCATGAAGCCCAAAAGCATATGCAGCAGATTACTCATTAATCAATATCTAAAAAGCCCCAAGAGAAATCTTGGGGCTTTTTAATTTGCCTTGGTTATGCTTATCTAAATGAGTTCCGAAATTAAACTTCTTGCCAGGCTTTCCATTATTTGGGGCATTGTTATTAATGGCGCTGTTGTTTTAAATCTTTCCTTTGCTCTTCCTCTTGCCGCTGGAGGACAATACGAGAACTTTCCAGCCGGCATTAGATTCGTTTACTTTTTCCAGATGCTTTGGCTCACTTATCAATTAAGAGTTTTTAATCGCCTAACTGTTGGCAAGACAGTAAGACCAAGGTGGATAGTCAAAGTATTTATCACACTTGGGATTATTGGATTTTTCTTAAACGCATTCTCAACAAGTCCTGCTGAGAAGTGGAATGCAATCCCACTTGCTATAACTACTTATGCGTTCTGGAAGCTAAAAGACTAGTTCTGCGCTCTTTAGCAAACTGATCAGCCCACTTATCTTCAAAAGGGCTAAGTGTGAATCCAGTAGCACTTTCGATTAGCGCATCAGCAAGCTCTGGGTTGCGAGCTAAGCCTGGACCGTGCATGTAAGTGCCAACGACGTTTCCTTGCCAAACACCTTCGACCTGATCAAACCCATTTCCAATACCGCTAAGAACTTTGCCAAGTGGATTAACACCAGCACCTAGCCTGGTTAAGCCTTGGTGATTTTCAAACCCGGTGAGAACTGGAAGCTCTGGTCTTGATGGCTGAACAACTAATTCGCCAACACTTCTTGGAGCAGCATTAACAATTGTCGTGACATCAATTAAGCCAAGACCATCAATAATCTGTCCATCAAAACCTGGAAGGCTTGAGCCAATAACTTGGAATCCAGCACAAACTGCAAACACAGTTGCCCCAAGACCTGCGGCCCTATTAAGGCCACCATCTTTTTTCATTAATTCAAGGCTTGCAGTTTGCGGCCCGTCTTCCCCGCCACCAAGGAGATAAATGTTTCCTGATGTTGGGATAGCCATTCCTGGAGTTACTTCAATTAATTGGGTTGCGATCCCGCGAGCTTTAGCCCGGTGAATCAAAATTTCCGCATTACCTTGATCACCATAGGTGCCAAGCAAATCGTGATAAAGCCGAACGATTATTAAACTCATCGGTCCGCTCCGATGCCGGTGTGAAGTCCGCTTGCACTAGCCGCTAGATCTTGGAATGCGGTGTAACTAGCAATGGCCTCAATTGGTTCTTGCCCAAATTGCGCTGCTGCACTTTCAAAGTCGTCAGTGGTACTAACGCTCACACCTTGAACACTTAGTCGATATGCAATATCCAATTTGCGCTCACCAATACAAATAACTTCCTTGCCGATTAGTTCTGAGTAATCGATATCCCAAAGCCAAGAAGTGTCTTTGCCATCAATTCCCCTGGCATTAAGCGCCAGAATAACTTGGTTAGCAGTTAGCGTGCTTAATGCAGTTCGCCAACTTTCTGGATTCTTAGCTAATTGGGTTTTAACTTTACGATTACCCGCTTTGAATTCCAAAGTTCGATCTGGTGGATTGGCCGTTAATTCTTCTTGCAAGGCAACAGGAACAATTGCCCCCATTAATCTGGCAGCTTCAATTGCAAGGACAGCATTTCTAGCCGGACCGCCAAAGCGTTTGTCACTTCTAACTTGAGCAAGCGCGCTTCCTAGGCCACAAGAGCATTTATAGTCACCAAGTGACCAATCAAGAATCGCACTGCAACTAGGACAGGTTGCTGCATCTGGATGCCTGCGGCCACCAAAAGTAATTCTGATTACATGTCCTGAATTACTTGCTGCATATTCCAAGAAGGGATCGTCGCGATCAATGATCAAGGTCACATCATCTTTAGTGAAAGTGTTATGCCACAAGTTGGCTACTTTGCGCACTTCCCCAGTGCGGTGCAATTGGTCACGTGAAAGATTCAGTAGCACAATGACTTTCGGTTTCACCAATTCAGACATAGTTGGCAAATACAGTTCGTCACACTCAAGAACTACGTACCGGTTGCGAGGCTTGGCAGCTAGGGCTGCTGCAATCCCAGCATCCATGTTGGCACCAAACTTACTGGTACTTACTTTTTCATCGGTGCCATCGGCCAGGATTCGAGCAAGGTTTGCAGTAGTGGTTGTTTTGCCGTTTGTTCCGCTAACTAGAACAACGTCGCGTCCATAGGCAAGTTTTCTAATTGCATTTGGGTCAACTGCCAAGATCGCTCGACCTTTAACAGTTTCGCCGCGACCACGATTTAGCGATTTAGAAAGCGTGCTGGCAACATCACCAACTGCATTGGCCAGGAACAACCTGCCAGATTGTTTTCTGGCCATAAGGAAATTTCTACTTAACGAATTCGCCGCGGTAGTACTCAAATAGCAAGGCAGCAACTGCGCCAATAAGGGCAAGTGTGCCAAGCACCATTAGCCAGCGAGCAAACGCAAAGCCAAGGATAAATAGCCAAGTGGCTAAACCAATTGCAAATGGTGTCCATGAGTGTGGTGAAAAGAAACCATAGTCAGGATCGATATCTGAAATCTTGGCATACTCAACATCTTCAGGCAGGGCACCAACACGATTTGAAGTGAACAGTGTGTAGAAGCCGATTAGGAAAGCAAGTCCGCCAGTTAGAGCTAGCACAGTTGTACCAATAACTTCCTGGGTCATGTACCAGTAAACAGCAGTGACTACGAAGTAGAAAATGGTTAGACCAATAAAAAGTTTTCCACCAAATTTCATGTCTAGTGACCCTTTCCTGCTACGTAGTCAGCAATTTCTTTACGTGCTTCAACGCTTAAATCGTTTGCTTCTGCGTGGTGTAAATCAAATGCTGGACGTTCACTGCGAATCGGAGGAATCGATACGAAGTTATGTCGTGGCGGTGGACATGAAGTTGCCCATTCAAGTGAAGCACCCCAGCCCCATGGATCATCAACTGTTACTTTCTCGGTGCGAGTGTGAGTGATGTAGAGGTTCCAGAAGTAGACGAAAGTTGAAAGCCCAAGCACTAACGAACCTGCAGTGGAAATTGCGTTCAAAACGGTGAAGCCATCACTAACTAGATAATCAGCATATCTACGCGGCATACCTTCTACACCAAGCCAATGTTGTACTAGGAAAGTTACGTGGAAACTGAAAAATACTAACCAGAAGTGAATTTTTCCTAGTCGTTCATTAAGCATGTAACCGGTTAGCTTTGGCCACCAGAAATAAAAACCAGCAAACATTGCAAACACCACGGTGCCAAAGAGCACGTAGTGGAAGTGTGCAACCACAAAGTAGGTATCACTTACATGGAAGTCAATTGGCGGAGCAGCAAGCATTACGCCAGTTAGGCCACCAAATAAGAACGTTGCCAAGAAACCGATAGTCCAAAGCATTGGGGTTTCAAATGTGACCGAACCTCGCCACATCGTGCCAATCCAGTTGAAGAACTTAACGCCAGTTGGAACTGCAATGAGCATTGTCATGAATGCAAAGAATGGCAAGTTAACTGCGCCAGTTACATACATGTGGTGTGCCCAAACTGAGATTGAAAGTGCGGCAATTGCGATTGTTGCAAAAACTAGACCCTTGTAACCAAAGATTGGCTTGCGGCTAAATACCGGAAGAATTTCTGATGCGATACCGAAAAACGGTAGCGCTAGAACATAAACCTCAGGGTGACCAAAGAACCAGAACAAGTGTTGCCACAGGATGGCACCACCATTTTCAGTTGCGAAAACTTGAGTTCCATATTTTCGATCAGATTCAAGCATCAACATCGCGGCAGCTAAAACCGGGAAAACCATCAAAACCAAAATACTTGTCAGCAAAACGTTCCAAGTAAAGATTGGCATGCGGAACATGGTCATACCAGGAGCGCGCATCGTGAAAATTGTGGTGATGAAGTTAACTGAACCAAGAATCGAAGCCATACCGCTCATGGCCAGACCCAAGATCCATAGATCTGAACCAACGTTTGGTGAGTTGATGACATTGGAAAGTGGCGCGTAAGCAAACCAACCAAAACCAGCAGCTCCACCTGGTGTGATGAAGCCCATGATCACGGTTAACCCGCCAAAGAAGTACAGCCAGTAACTGATCATGTTTAGACGTGGGAAAGATACGTCAGGTGAACCAATTTGAAGCGGCATGATTGCGTTGGCAAACCCAGCAAACAGTGAAGTTGCGAAAAGGAACAGCATGAGTGTTCCGTGCATCGTAAACATTTGGTTGTACTGCTCATTGCTAAAAAACTGAAGACCTGGCTGTGCTAATTCAGCTCGCACGCCTAAAGCAAGCAACCCGGCAATCATGAAATAAACAAATGATGTGATCATGTAGAGATTGCCAATGACCTTGTGGTCAGTTGACGTAATCCACTTGATTACAGTGCGACCCTTTTTGGTCGGTGTAAATGCTCCAGCTGAAGATACTGGCTTATCAATAATCGCCATGTTTATTCTTCCTCTCCTGCTTCAACTACACGGCCAGTGTCGATAACGCCACCTTGACCTTTAGCTTTTAGTTCAGCAATGTGTGCGTCATACTCAGCGCGAGTAACTACTTTCACATCGAATATCATTCTTGAGTGATCAACACCGCAGAGCTCAGCACACTTGCCTGGGAATACGCCTAACTTGTTTGGTGTGACTGTGAATTCATTGGTTTGACCAGGTACTAAATCCATCTTGGTAAGAAATGCTGGGATCCAGAATGAATGAAGTACATCCGGTGTTGTCAAAATGAATTTAACTTTTTCATCAACTGGTAACCAAAGTGTTGGACGTTCACCGGCGGTGCCAACGTCGTAAGCGCCTTCTTCAAGATAGTTAAATGCCCAAGACCAACGCCAGCCTTCAACATTTACGCTGTGTGTTTGATCCCCTGGGTTTTGCGTCAAAATCTTTTGATCACGTGCGGTGAACCAGAACAGCGCAAGAATCATGATCAGCGGAACGATCGTGTACATGATTTCAAGTGGCACGTGATATTTGGTTTGCTCTGGAATTCCAGTGTCGGTTGATTTGCGACGGTATTTAACAATCGCCCAAATTAGCAGTGCCCAAACAAGCACACCAACAAGCAGTGATGCAATCCAAGCGCCTTGCCATAGTGAAAGGATGCGCGGTGCTTCTTTTGTTGCTGGCTCTGGCATACCTATGCGACCCCACTCGGTATCACTAGAACAGCTTGCAAGTAACACTGCAGATGAAATTGCAGTTAAACCTAAGCCCAGACGTCTGCGTTTAACTTTGCTCTTAACCGGTTCCACTTAGCCAAAAATCCTTTAGAAACTTGGGGTACTTTACTAATTCAGACTAGCGCAAAGCCTTTAACCCAATGCCCTAGGCAGGGTATCTAGGACCAAAATCACATTAGATTTTCTGAGTGAAAATCAGGCCATATTTTGCTCTAGAGATGTGGGGCTACTTCGGCCTTGGCATCTTTGCCATAAGCGACCTCAAAGCGTTCCAAGAAGACTGATTTTTCTAGTTCAAATTCTTGGGTGCCAACAGTCTCGATCACATATGTGGCAAGAAGTGAGCCAACCTGAGCGCAGCGCTCAAGGCCCAGCCCCCAACTAAGGCCAGTGATAAATCCAGCTCGGAATGCATCGCCAACACCAGTTGGGTCTTTAATCTGTTTTTCTTGGGCAACTGGAACGTGGATGTCAAGACCATCTTTTGACTGAATCTGAACTCCGTTCTTGCCCAAGGTAGTCACGCGAATGCCAACATGATTTAGAACTTCATCATGGGTCCAGCCGGTGCGCTCTTCGATAAGTTTGGCTTCGTATTCATTGTTGAATAAATAGGTAGCGCCTTCGACAATTTCGATCGTCTGAGCTGAATCAAGTCTTGGCAATTGTTGTGATGGATCAGAAATGAAATCAATGCCATTAGCTTTGCAAGCCATGACATTCTTAATCATGGCTGTTGGGTCATCAGCGCCAATCAGTACTAGGTCTAGTCCGCCAACTTTTTTCGAAATTTCAGCCACGTCGATCTGGATTGATTCAGACATGGCACCGGGATAGAAAGATGCGATTTGATTTTGTTCTTGATCAGTTGTGCACATAAACCTGGCTGTGTGCGCAACTGTTGAAACATGGGTATGGCTGCAGTTAACACCGACTGCTTCAAGCCAATCGCGATAACCATCAAAGTCATGACCAACAGCAGCAATTAGATATGGCCTTTGACCAAGGACACCCATTCCAAAACAAATGTTGGCAGCTACGCCGCCACGTCTGATTTGCAGGTCATCAACTAAGAACGAAAGAGAAACGTTATGTAGTTGATCTGCCATTAACGAGTCATTGAACTTTCCAGGGAAAGTCATCAAGTGGTCAGTGGCAACTGAGCCGGTTATTCCAATTTGCACAATTACTGACTCTAACGAAAACAACCCGCAGTCGATACGCCGACTGCGGGTTGTTTTTAAGTGTTGTTTTTAGTGGAATGAATCGCCACAGGCACATGAGCCTGTTGCGTTTGGATTATCGATTGTGAATCCTTGCTTTTCAATAGTGTCCACAAAATCGATTGTTGCCCCACCTAGGTAAGGAACGCTCATGCGATCAACGATCACGCCAACGCCACTGATTTCCTGGCGAACATCGCCATCTAGGTTGCGGTCATCAAAAAATAGTTGGTAACGAAGTCCTGAACAACCACCTGGTTGTACGGCAATACGAAGATTTAGATCGTCGCGACCTTCTTGATCAAGTAATGCGCGAACTTTGTTTGCAGCAACATCAGTTAGCACTACTGAAGAGCTTTGAGTAGCTTCGGTGGTCATTTCACTCCTGGGAAATTCTCGGGTACTTAATCCAACCAATTCGATGAGTTAAGTATTCCCCTTAAGTTTATAAGCCTTTGATTAGCGTCGGCCCCAAGTCTTAGCAACGCGCTGGGCTGTCTCTATTAATACAGGTTCTGGCTGGCTAAGCGATCTATCTTTGCCCGCTACCTCAACCATTGAATAGGCCGAATCAATTCCAGCGGTCAGCCACTCACGCTTACCAAGCCTGACTTCCCCAGCAATTGCTACGCATGGCTTACCAACATCGGCGCAGTGCCTGGCAACACCAGTGACCACCTTGCCGTAAAGACTTTGGTCATCAAGGCAGCCTTCACCCGTTATTACTAAATCGGCATTGGCAATTTTCTGATCAAGATCGACAATCTGCATCACAGTTTCAATCCCAGCTACCCGCCTGCCACCAAGAAGCATCAAGCCGTAACCAAGTCCACCTGCAGCGCCTGCGCCTAATGCAACTGCTGGATCTTTGCCCTCATCAGTCTTGCCGCAAACTTTGGCGAAGTTTTCCAACGCACCTTCAAGGCGCATGATTGCCTCGTCGCTGGCACCTTTCTGTTTCGCAAAAGTATTTGTGGCGCCGCGCAGACCAAGCAATGGATTATCAACATCGGTTGCGCAGATTAATTCGATCCCAGCAAGTTTTTCTTTGGCGGAACTCAGATCAATTTTTGAAAGTTGCTTCAACACCAACCCACCTGATGAAAGATCAACATCAGCTGTTGCGCTAAGTGCACTGAGCATTCCTGCGCCGCCATCATTGGTGCCGCTTCCACCTAAGCCAATCGTTATTTTGGCTGCACCAGATTCGATTGCGGCAAGTAGTAGTTCACCAACACCAAATGTTGTGGTTAATTCAGGATTGCGCAACGGGTCATCAATTAATGCAAGACCGCAGGCTTGCGCTGATTCAATCCATGCCTGATTACCTAACATGGCAAACTGAGCTGGAACTTTTTGGCCAAGTGGTCCGGTGACCACTACTGGTATTTCTTGGGCACCAAGTGAGCCAACAATTGCGCTGACAAATCCTGGGCCGCCATCTGAAAGCGGGGCTAGTTCGATTTGGTCTTCCGGGAACTCTTGAAGCCAGCCTGAAGCCATCGCTTTTGCAGCTTGCGCGCTAGTTAGAGTGCCAGTGAAACAATCTGGGGCAATCAAAACACGCATGTTTGGCAGGTTAGCATTAAGCAATATGACAACTGAAGAAAACCAATCAGGCAAAGGCCGCCCAACACCTAAACGCAAAACTGTTGAGGCAAGTCGCAAACAAGGCTTTAGTGCTCCTCGTGGAACTAAGGAAGCCAAGAAAGCTGCTCGTGAGCGTGCTCGCGAGGCTCGCATGCAAGCACGTGCTGGTCTAGCTGCTGGTGATCCTCGCTACTTCCCTGCCCGTGATGCAGGCCCAGTTAAAGCAAGGGTTCGTCTGTTTATTGATTCACGTCGCACAGTTGGCGAAGTATTCGTCGTAGTTGCATTTTTAGTATTGGCGCTGGGGTTAATTAACAATGCTCA
>JBEGTB010000075.1:0-11117 GCA_041179585.1 Actinomycetota bacterium | reverse complement strand
TGTTCAACAGTGATCGCGTGCATGTCAGCGATGAAGTAAACACACTCATGGGTTTCTTGCATGGCAACCCAGTTTTGAAGCGCTCCAAGGTGATTACCAATATGGAAGCTATCTGAAGTTGGCTGGATGCCAGATAAAACTCGTGGTTTACTCACTGGTCTATTGTGTCATGCCTATTTTGGCTATTACGCACGACATGAATTCGAGAAACTCTACGGCCATCCATTTCAACGACTGTTAGTTTTCCGCCTTCAACATCAACCTCGTCGTTAACCATTGGTAGGCGCCCTAGTTCTGCGGCCACAAAACCGGCAACCGTTTCGTAAGGTCCGTCAGGCAAAGTGATTGAAGTTTCGTGGGCAAAATCATCTAGATTTAACAAGCCATCAATAACTAAATCTGTATCTGGTTTTATTACACCTTCGGAAGCATCCGTATCGTACTCATCGCGAATATCACCGATTAACTCTTCAACCAAATCTTCCATGGTAATAATTCCTGCAGTACCGCCATACTCATCAACCACAATTGCCAAATGTGCGCTTGAAGCACGCATTTGAGTCAATGTTGGGATTACTTGTTTTGAACCTGGAAGTCGTAAAACTTCGCGCGCTAAATCACCGATTCGAATAGAGCGTCCTTGTAATTCTGGATCAAGCAAGTCGCGTACATGCACGAACCCAACAACATCATCTTGTGATTCATCAGAAACTGGATAACGTGAATGTGGTTTATCAGCCACAATTTTCACGGCTTTAAAAACGGGAAGATCTGCATCAAGGAAAGCAACTTCAGTTCGTGGAATCATGATCTCGCGGATTTCACGATCGCCCGCACTAAATACGTCATCAATTAATTCACGTTCTTCATCAGTTAAATCTTCGTGAGCCGCAACCATACCGCGAAGTTCTTCACCAGAAATTTGTTCTTTGCCCGCGCCTGGGTCTCCACCAAAAATTCGCAACAGCGCATCACTTGATTTTGAGAGTAGCCATATGAAAGGTGAGGTGATTTTTGCCATAACATCAACTGGTCCGCTTAATAACAAGGCGTATCGTTCAGCATGTTGAAGCGCCAGGCGTTTTGGAGTTAGCTCACCAACTACAAGTGAAAGATAGGCGATCAGAAGTGTGCCTCCGATAAAGGAAAGGCTTTCTGCAACTGACTGGGATAGTCCCAAATTTTCTAACGACGGTGAAAATACCGGCATTAAACGAGATGCACCGTAACCGGCAGATAAAAATCCAGCCAGGGTGACGCCTACTTGGACAGCTCCAAGAAATCTATTTGGATCTTCCATTAATTTTTCTAGGCGCTTGCCACTTCTACCTTTTGTGGTAACTAATTTCTTTACTTGGCTTTCCCGAAGTGAAATAAGTGCAGTTTCTGCAGCTGCGAATATGCCGCCAATGATTGTAAATAATAGGACCATCGACATTGTTTGCCAGAAAAGATTCATTGGGCTTTAGTTTACTGAAATTGTCTAAATCTTGAATTTTGCTGTTAATGGTGCGTGATCGCTCCATCGTTTTGCATAAGACTCAGCGCGAGTTACATAAACATCGGCGACATGCTTGGCTAATTCTTTAGTGCTGACATGGTAATCAATGCGCCAACCCGTGTCGGTGTCAAATGCTTTTCCGCGCCATGACCACCAGGTGTATGGACCATCAACGTCGCCAGCGACTTTACGAGCTAAATCAACAACGCCAATTTTTTCAAACCAATGATCAAAGTAAGCGCGCTCCTCTTCTAGAAAACCTGCTCGGCCAATATTTCCTTTCCAGTTCTTTAAATCAGCTTCTTTGTGCGCCACATTTAAATCACCGCAAGCCAAGAAAAAATTTCCTGAACTTTGGGCGGCTTGGAATTTCTTACTCAGCGCATCTAAGAAGCGATACTTTTCCTGTTGAACTGGTTTTTCAACATCACCAGCATGTACATACACGGATGCAACTGTTAGATCACCTTTTTTGGTTTTTACATTTGCCTGCACATAGCGACCGGTGTCTGCAAATTCTTTTGGACCAATTCCAGTTTTTACTTTGGCTAATGGCAAAGTACTTAGAATTGCTACCCCAGCATGACCAGGTCTGGCACTTGAATCATGAGCGACATGTAGTTCACTTAGATTAGCTTTATCTAATTCCTCATGCAGTTGATCGGTTGTTGCCCTAACTTCTTGAAGACAAATAACCTGAACTTCACCTGAACCAAGTTGGCTTTTAATCCAGTCCAGTCCACCACGTCGAGCAGTTGCCCGAACGCCATTGACGTTAACTGTTACAACACCAAGTGCCAAGGAACTTAAGCCATTGCTTTCTGCAAATTTTCGTTGATCGCAGCTAAGAAATCTTCAGTTGTTAGGTAAGGCTGGTCTTCTGAAACCAAGATGGCAAGATCTTTTGTCATCTTGCCGCTTTCAACGGTTTCAATACAGACACGTTCAAGTGTTTGGGCGAACTTTGTAACCTCTGGTGTTCCATCCAACTTGCCACGATGAGCAAGTCCTTGAGTCCAAGCAAAGATTGATGCGATCGGGTTAGTCGAAGTTGCTTTGCCTTGTTGATGCTGGCGGTAATGACGAGTAACTGTCCCATGTGCAGCTTCAGCTTCAATGGTTTTGCCATCTGGGGTCATCAAAACACTTGTCATTAAGCCAAGTGAACCAAATCCTTGAGCAACGGTGTCGCTTTGAACATCGCCGTCATAGTTCTTACATGCCCAGACATATCCGCCTTCCCACTTAAGGGCGCTAGCAACCATGTCATCGATTAGTCGGTGTTCATAAGTTAAGCCAGCTTTATCAAAGTCGGCTTTGAATTCAGCATCGAATACTTCTTGGAAAATATCCTTAAAGCGACCGTCATATGCTTTCAAAATTGTGTTCTTAGTTGAAAGATAAACTGGGTAGTTACGGCTTAGGCCATAACGCATTGAAGCTCTTGCGAATTCTTTGATTGATTCATCCAAGTTATACATTGCCATTGCAACGCCACCACTTGGGAATTCAAAAACATTTAGCTCCATTGGCGCACTGCCATCTTTTGGCGTGAAAGTTAAAGTCAGCGTTCCTTCGCCTGGAATCCTTGTGTCAGTTGCTTTGTATTGATCACCAAAAGCGTGGCGGCCAACAATGATTGGCTTGGTCCACCCAGGAACTAAACGTGGAATATTGCTGATAATGATTGGCTCGCGGAAAATAACGCCACCAAGAATGTTGCGGATTGTTCCATTTGGCGACTTCCACATTTTCTTTAGCCCAAATTCTTTTACTCGAGCTTCGTCTGGAGTGATTGTTGCGCACTTGATGCCAACCCCATGCTTTTTAATTGCATTGGCGGCATCAATGGTTACTTGATCTTCAGTGGCATCGCGATTTTCAATGCCTAAGTCGTAGTACTCGATATTCACATCTAAGTACGGCAAAATCAGCTGTTCTTTGATGAATGACCAAATAATGCGGGTCATTTCATCGCCGTCTAGATCAACTACAGTTCCTTGAACTTTAATCTTGGACATAATTATTACCTTCTAATTAGTTCTTAAAGATCTTTAACGTCGGCTTGCTTTTCGCGAACAGCTTCAGCAGCTTCTTTTAATCCAGCTAGTTCTGAATCTGAAAGTTTGGTTTCAACAACTTTGCGAATTCCGCCTTTGCCGATTTGTGCTTCAACACCAAGGTAAACACCGCTGATTCCATATTCACCATCTACCCAGGCACACACAGGCATAACGGCACCTGAATCTTCAATGACTGCCTTTGCCATACGGGCTGCTGCTGCAGATGGTGCGTAGTAAGCAGAACCTGTTTTAAGCAGTGCGACTACTTCCGCACCCCCATTGCGAGTGCGAACAACTAATTCTTCGATTTTTTCTGCTGATAGAAGATCGCTTAGTGGCTTGCCATCAACGGTGCATCGTGACGGAACCGGAACCATGGTGTCACCGTGTGAACCAAGAGTTAATGTCTTAACTGAACTAACTGGAACCTTAAGTTCTTCAGCAACAAAGTTCGTAAATCGAGCGGTGTCGAGCATGCCTGCTTGGCCAATCACGCGCTCCTTTGGAAAACCGCTAGCAAGTTGTGTTAGCGCAGTCATCTCATCAAGTGGATTTGAAACAACAATGATGACTGCATCTGGTGCGTGCTTTGCGATATTTTCAGCTACACCGCGAACAATTTTTGCATTTGTTTCAATTAAATCCATGCGGCTCATGCCAGGTTTGCGTGGAAGACCAGCTGTAATAACCACAACATCAGAACCAGCGATTGCTTCGTAACCTTTGCCATCAACTGTGGTTGTCTGACCGATGATTTTAGTTTCAAAACCTTCAATTGGACGTGATTGATTTAAATCAAGAGCTAAACCTTCTGGCTTGCCTTCCAGAATGTCAGTTAATACAACTGTGTCTACGATGTCGTATTCAGCAATACGCTGCGCAGTTGTTGAACCATAAAAACCTGCACCTACAACTGTTACTTTGCCGGCCATATTGTTTAGCACCCTTCAAATGGGTCAAGACGAATATTTGAACTGCCTTGACATCAAGATACTTAAATTCTACGGGCGGTAAGTCAGCGCAAAACTTGGGCTACCGATGTGGAACCACAAGCGCCAAAATTAACAAGGCGACGCCAAGTGCGGCTAAGAAAGTTAGGTCAATTCGGCGGCGGCGAGAACGAAGCCAACCGGCTTTTGCATCTGGCAAATAGTACCGAAGTAAGAATGCACCAAGAACACAAAGTGCGAGTGCGATCGCACCAGTTCGAAAATCTATTTTTACTGCAATGCCCATAGAAACAGCGATACCTAAGTAAACCAAGAAGGCTGGCCACTGTTTAACAAAAAGATTTGGCATAACTAGTCCAATGTTACCGATGATGGATCAGCATCGGGAACGAATAATTCATTAGCTTTTTGGTTCTCGCTGACATCAGTCTGCAGTGCTGCAATCACAACAGCAATCACAGTAATCGCAATTCCAATCAAGACTTCAGCGCTAACAACGTTTCCAGGTGTGGGGAAAAACACGTCAAGTAATACTGCGCCAAGTAATTGGCCCACCACTGCAACTAAGGAAAAAATTAAAACACCGAGTGTGCGAACTAAGACCACAGCAGAAACAATAAATATAATTCCAATTGCACCACCTGTCCAAAGTAAAGGTTTTTCCCATGGTGCTGGAGGAAACAAAATTGATACGTTTGTAAAGAGGTTATAGATAAGGAACATCACATTTAGAGCTATGAAGCCAATCGTAAAATTAAGAGCAGTAGTTGCCCACGGTTGCTTTGTTTGCGCCGCAACCCTGCCATTCATTGCATGCTGAACTGATGTAACAGCGCCAACCACAAACATGTAAATAACCATCGGCAAATTAAAAGTTCCGGTGTGTGAACGACCTAAAACAGCAATAGCCACGCCAACTACGGCAAGTGCTGCGGCAAAGATGCGAAGGCCTGTAATGGCTTTTGGACCAGCTGGACCAATTCCATACTTATCAACTAAAAGCGATGAGCAAGTTTGGCCAGCAACGACAGCAATTACAAAAATTGCTACGCCCACAACTGGAACAACAAATCCTTGGCCAATCACAAAAAATGCGCCTGCTACGCCGCCAATTATTTGCCACCATTTAAGTTTTCCATCGCGAATTAAGCCAGGAATACTTAAGTAGGCAATGCGGGCCGGCTTATAAAAAATTACGCCGATTAACAAAATAAATAAGCCAGAACCAAATGAAACTAAAGCGGCAACAATTGCATTTTGAACATATGCACCAAGTTCACCATTAACTCTTGCCTGAGAACTGTTAAAAGTTGCAATTACTAAACCGATAGCAACATGCCATGGATTCATTTTTTGATTGATGGCTTTGGACATTAATGGAAAAAGTGTCTGGTGTCTGTGAAATACATTGTGATGCCTGCTTTGTTTGCAGCTTCAATTACCTCGGCATCCCTCACAGAGCCACCTGGTTGAACAACGGCTTTAACGCCAGCATCGATTAAAACTTGAAGGCCATCAGCAAATGGGAAGAAAGCATCAGAAGCTGCCACACTATCTTTGGCTCGTTCTTCGCCTGCTCTTGAAACGGCTAACTTGCATGAATCAACCCGATTTACTTGACCCATCCCAATGCCAACGGCTCCACCATTTTTAGCTAACAAAATTCCATTTGATTTAACACAGCGACTTGCATGCCAAGCGAAAACTAAATCATCAAGTGTTTCTTGATCTGCAGCACTGCCACTAACTAATTTCCAATTGCTAGCAACATCACCATTTGCTTGAAGGCGATCTTGAGTTTGAATAAGTAAGCCACCTGAAACTGGTCTAATTTCAGGTCTGGCATTTGCCGGAACATCAGCTGCAACCAAAATTCTTATACTTTCTTTTTGCGAAAGTATTTCGATGGCTTCTTTTGCAAAACTTGGAGCAACAATTACTTCAGTGAATACCTTCGAAACAGCATCAGCCATTTCTCTAGTCACTTCACGGTTTGCGGCAATTACGCCACCAAAAGCTGAAACTGGATCAGTTAAGTGCGCTAATTCATACGCCACAGAAATTGTTTTCCCAACGGCAACACCACACGGATTTGCATGCTTAATGATCGCTACAGCAGGTTCACTGTGATCGTAAGCAGCTCTTCTGGCAGCATCTGCATCAACGTAATTGTTATAAGACATTTCTTTACCGTGTAGCTGTTTTGCCTGAGCTATGCCGGCAAGTCCCCCTTCGGTTTCATAAAGCGCTGCTTCTTGATGTGGGTTTTCGCCATATCGAAGTGTCGCTGAACGCTTCCAAACTCCGCCAAGCCAAGATGGAAAACTTTCTTTTTCTTCATCTAGCGTGCTGCCAAGCCAAGAAGCAACTGCAACGTCATACTGTGCAACATGTCTAAATGCTTCAGTGGCTAACTTTGTGCGCTGCTTTAAAGTGAAACCTTCACCAGCAACCGCTGCGATAACATCTGGGTAAAAATCAGGGTTAACAACAATCGCCACATTCGCATGATTCTTAGCACTGCCCCGAACCATTGCTGGGCCACCAATATCAATTTGCTCAATGCATTCTTCAGGTGTTGCACCTGATGCAACAGTTTGAGTAAATGGATATAGATTCACCACAACTAATTCAAAGGGCAAAATTCCAAGATCAGCTAACTGCTTAACATGATCTGGCTTTCGTAGGTCAGCAAGTAATCCAGCATGAACTTTTGGATGCAATGTCTTGACGCGACCGTCAAGACATTCAGCAAAACCCGTTACATCTTTGACTTCAACGACAGGTATACCTAATTCAGCAATATTTTTTGCAGTACTACCAGTTGAAACGATTTCAACACCAGCATCATTTAAACCTGCAGCTAATTGAGCCAAACCAGTTTTGTCATAAACACTAACTAGTGCGCGTTTTATTTTGCGTTTATCGCTCACAGTTAGCTCCTAGCCCTTGAACTAATCTTTCCAGATACAAAATCGCCAACGACCTGGACTAGCAATTTACGTTCAACTTGTTTGATTCGCTCATGCAAGGAATCTTCTGTGTCAGTTGGCAAAATCGCAATCACCTCTTGGGTGATCACCTCTCCGGTATCCACGCCTGCATCGACGAAGTGAATTGTGCTACCGGTTTCCTTAGCCCCAGCAGCTAAAACATCTTTAACAGCATGCGCACCCGGAAAATTGGGCAGTAAAGCTGGGTGGGTGTTAATAATTTTGCCTTCGAATTTTTCTAAAACTGCAGATCCCAGAATTTTCATAAAACCTGCTGAGACAACTAAGTCAGGATTTAAAGATTCAATTCCATCGCTAAGTTTTTTATCCCAAAGATTTCGATCCTTTTCCATCTCAACAGTAATGACTTTGATCCCAGCTGCCTTGGCGCGATCAATTGCTTGGCATGGCACATCTGTGACTAGTCCAACTATTTGTGCCTGATGGGTTTTTTGTTCATCGATCAGCGATTGAAAAAGTGTGCCTGATCCTGATGCAAGAACAACTAATCGGATTTGTGGCACAGAAGTTATTCTACGGAATCGACTTTTGCCGCTTTTGGTTGGCGATGTTGCCACACATAAAGCAGAGACAAAATAAGCCTTGGCACAATTAACGTGATCAGTGCTGCCAGGCCAGTTGTCTTAAGTGACCAAATAATAACTTCAAGTGGCTTTGGTCCAATGAAAGATAGAAAACCAATCCCTAAAGGACCGCTTGAAAACTCAGTTACCAAATATGTTCCCAGTGTAAAAATAGCCATCGAATAAACAATTCGAATTACTTCTCGGCTTCTAATTAAATTTGCAATAGCTCCAGCAAGGTCAGCGTGCTGTGCCCGCCAAGGTTCTCGTGGAATCAATAAGTAAATAACCAGTCCAGCAGCGATAGGAATAAGTAGAGAAAGCTTTGCAATCGGTGTTGCTGTGCTTGGCAAAATTGAAAGCAATGGAAAAGCAGGAAGTGCACCAGGAGAAACAATTCCAATTGAAACACTTGCTGCCCCACCTAAGTGCACAGCTGCACCAAATACGAATGCATAAATCCAAGTAATTACGGTTGGCAAGTAGCCAATGCTTAATAAAGTCAGAAATGCTTGATCAATTGCACTAGGTGCCATTAATCCTGCAACGGCCTTTACTTCATTGAACCGAAGAATTAAAACTGCCGTAGTTACTACCGCACCTAAAAACCAAGTGAGCAAGAATGCAATTAAACCTGGCTTAAAAGCAATCAAAAAATCTTCAGGCAATCTGGCTGTGAGTTCTTTTGGCGAAGGTGCATATTCAACTAAAACTACCGAGCAAATAATTATTGCAATCAGAAAAGTGTGCGCGAAACCGTAGAAAAATGATGTGCTCAATCCATCGGTTGAACATAAAAGTGAAATCACCGCGCTTATCGCACTGTAAGTGAATGAAAAAATAATTGCCACTAACCAAAATTGTCTTCCCTCGGTTGGCAATGCACTTTTTAAACTCCACTGCATAGATTTCCAAATTATGACAATAGGGATAATTAAAAACCCCCATGGAAGAATTCCGACCGGTATTCCAGAAATCCAAATTGGAACTAAATGCGTTGCCTGCCAGGCAATTGCCGATGCCCGAACTACTTGAATAGTTGATTCAGTTCCATGGGCTGCTAACAACCAAATTAAAACCACAAATCCAAATGAGAGCATTAGCCCGATCAATGCAGCGGCACTGCCACCGATCAAACTAGCCAATCCAAATGGATATTTCTTAACGTGCTCTTCGTATTCTGGTTTGCGCCATTTATCTGCTGGCGTAGTTGAATAGCGACGTTTACGGTTTAACACATAAAAATGCTGTCAGTGATGAACCCAGAAAGTAAGAAGCGACACCCAAGAGAACAAATGTTCTTTTAAGTGTCGCTTCTAATGAATTTATTTACTTAAAACTTCACGAACTAGACGAGCAGCTTCACTTGGTGTTTTACCAACTCGAACACCGACTGCCTCAAGTGCTTCTTTCTTTGCAGCAGCTGTGCCACTTGAACCAGAAACAATTGCACCAGCGTGACCCATAGTTTTACCTTCAGGTGCGGTGAAGCCTGCAACATAACCAACTACTGGTTTTGTAACATTTGCCTTAATAAAAGCAGCAGCACGTTCTTCGGCATCGCCACCGATTTCGCCAATCATCACAATCACGTCGGTTTCAGGATCATTCTGGAATGCTTCCAAACAATCGATGTGAGTTGTTCCAATAATTGGATCGCCACCGATACCAACGCATGTTGAAAAACCAAGATCGCGAAGTTCAAACATCATTTGGTAGGTAAGAGTTCCTGATTTTGAAACTAAACCGATGCGACCTTTTTTGGTTATGTCACCTGGAATGATGCCTGCGTTGGATTGTTCAGGGCTAATTAGACCAGGACAGTTTGGGCCAACAATTCTGGTAGTTCCCTTGTTTTGTGCGTACTGGAAGAAGTTTGCAGTGTCATGTACTGGAATACCTTCGGTGATTACTACGCAAAGTGGAATTGCGGCATCAACAGCTTCGATCACTGCTGCTTTAGCAAACTTTGGTGGCACAAATACAACTGAAACATTTGCCCCAGTTGCCGCCATTGCTTCGCCAACAGAATTAAATACAGGAATTCCATCAACTTCTTGACCACCTTTGCCAGGTGTAACACCTGCAACAACATTGGTCCCAGAGGCGATCATGCGACGGGTGTGCTTAGTTCCTTCAGAACCAGTCATGCCTTGAACAACAATTTTGCTGTCTTCGTTTAAGAAAATAGACACGTCAATCCCCTACTTACCTGCAGCAAGTTGCGCGACTCGACGAGCTGCATCGTCCATAGTCTCTACTCGTTCAATAATTGTGATTCCTGATTCATCAAGGATGCGGCGGCCTTCGGCTGCGTTATTTCCATCGATTCGACAAACGATTGGCTTAGTTACTGGCTCGCCCTTTTGAGACAACATGCCGATTGCCTGCACGATTCCATTTGCAACTGCGTCACACGCAGTAATGCCACCGAATACGTTTACAAACACAGCTTTAACTTCAGGATCGCCAAGCACGATATCTAAACCGTTAGCCATAACTTGAGCGCTTGCGCCACCGCCGATGTCAAGGAAGTTTGCTGGCTTTACGCCACCAAATTCTTCGCCAGCGTATGCAACAACGTCAAGGGTGGACATTACTAGGCCAGCACCATTACCGATGATGCCAACTTCACCTTGAAGCTTCACATAATTCAAATCAAATTCTTTAGCCCGAAGTTCGATTGGATCGGTTGCTGAATTATCAACTAGTGCAAGGTGTGCCTCATGACGGAACTGTGCATTGTCATCAAGGGTTACCTTGCCATCAAGAGCAAGTACTTTGCCTTCTGGAGTTTTAGCAAGTGGATTAACTTCAACTAAAGTTGCGTCTTCTTTAAGTAAAACATTCCAAAGTTGTTGAAGGATTGAAATAACTTGGTCGCGAATTTCTGCTGGGAATTTTGCAGCATCTGCAATTTCGGCTGCCTTTGCAGGTGTGCAGCCTTCAATTGCATCAACTGAAATTTTTGCAAGTGCTTCTGGCTTAGTTGCTGCAACTTCTTCGATGTCCATGCCGCCTTCAAC
>JBEGTB010000074.1:0-4372 GCA_041179585.1 Actinomycetota bacterium | reverse complement strand
CACTAACTTCTGGTTTTGGCGATCTGTGCTTTAACCACAAGAAATACTCAACATTTCCTGAAGGGCCAGGCAGTGGACTAGCAACTACGCCAGCTGTGCCAAGACCTAATTCAAATGCCTTGTTTGCAATCTTATTGACCGCATCTATGCGTTGGGAATTTTCAACAACTACCCCGCCATCACCTAAGGCATCTTTACCAACTTCAAACTGTGGTTTAACCATTAATAAAGCCTGACCATCTGGTTTAAGTACTGACTCAAGTGCTGGCAATACCGTGCTAAGTGAAATAAACGACAGATCGGCCACAATCAGATCCACCTTGGCTCCCAAATCTTCTGGGGTTAAATACCTGATATTGGTGCGATCCATAACGGTGGTTCGCTCATCTGTAGCGATTTTCCAGGCTAATTGCCCATAGCCAACGTCAACACAATATATATGTCTAGCGCCGCGGCGAAGCAGGACATCTGAAAAGCCGCCAGTTGATGCCCCAGCATCTAGAACATCTAATTTCTCAACATTTATGCCAAAAGCATCAAGTGCGCCAATTAGTTTGTGAGCACCGCGGGAAACATAATCATCGCCACTTTGCGCATTTACTTTGATCGCAGCAGATTCATCAACTTGGGATGCGGCCTTGTTGGCAACAATCCCATTTAGTTCAACTAAACCGTTTTCAATAAATTCTTGGGCTTGTTCGCGGCTTCTGGCTAAGTGACGCCTAACAAGTTCAACATCTAACCGGCGACGGGCCATAAGAAAATTATTGCCCTGAGATGTCAGCTAAAGTTTCGTGCAATCTGCGCTGCACATCTTCAAACACTTCAACATGCTCATGAACTGGAAGTGATTCCAAATCTTTTAGACGGGCAAGCGCGTCATCAACGCGGGCTTCACCTGTCACAGGCAAAGTCGACATTGCAATTACCGGTTTACCTGGCTTTTGTGAATAATCAGAATCATCACTTGCAACATCTTCATCTGATTCGTATTCAAATTCATCAGTTTCATCGTCTGAATCATCATCAAATTCATCTTCAAGATCTTCTAATAGCTCTTCTGCTACTTCGTCTTGGGATTCAAATTCTTGTGATTCCATGCGTCCTAGCCTAATTGCCTGAGCGTTCAAGAGTGTTAACGGCTAGCCCACGACCTGCCAGATCGCCTATTAATACTGATGCCTGGCAGATACCTTCCCAAGCGGCAACTGCAGCCACCCGGATTGCATCAAGTGAATCGCCTGAACCACTCAAGCCATCGGCGGTTGCCTTGAAACCACCGAGTGAGACTTCCCCATTTTCTATAGCCGCGCCTTGGTGACTATTTGAAATTCCAGTTGCATCCCAAGCGATAAAGGTCGGGCGTTCACTTGGCGCAGCATTAATTAATTCAGCAATTGATGTAACACCAGAGAACACCAAAAGTGAATCGATGCCAACATTGTTTGCGCCAAGAATGTCAGTATCTAACCTGTCGCCAATTACGATCGGCTTCTTAGAACCAGTTCGATCAATCGATGCTTGCATCAATGGTTTTTGTGGTTTACCTGCAACCACATCTGGCTTTCGACCAGTTGCATTGATTAATCCATTAACCATTGATCCGTTGCCAGGAGATGTTCCAAATTTGGTTGGGATAGTTAAATCCATGTTGGTTGCTACCCAAACTGCGCCACTAGAAATAATTCCAGCTGCTTGGCCAAGCATTCGCCATGGCATATCTGGCCAGTAGCCATTGACTACCGCGTCATAATTCAAATGAAATTCTTGTGATGGATTTAAGCCAACTAGTTCAACTTCGTGCATCAAATCTCGACTGCCACACACAAACACCGAAGCACCTGGTTTAACAAGTTTTGCAAGTTCTGCAGCGCCTGCTTGAGCTGATGTGACCACATCATCTGCACCGACCGCTAAACCAAGATCAGTTAAGTGCGCTGCAACTGAAGCACTTGATCTGGCGGCGTTATTTGTCACACAAGTTAGAGCGATTCCAGTTTCTGCATGAGCAGCATTTAAAGCACCAATCACACCAGGGATCGCATCTTCACCGATATAAACCACGCCATCTAGATCAAGAAGTGCTGCATCATAATCTTTAGCGATGCTGCCAGTTGATTTCTGAAGTGGTTTCACCATCTAAAACTACCGCAAGCCCTAAATCTTCACGCTTTTAAGTGTTGCCACTTCAACTTCAACCCGAGATGCGCTGCCACTTCCGGTTTGCCAGAACCTGCGACGAAGCGCGCCTTCAATTTCAACCACATCATCGGTTTCTAATTTCATAATTTTTGATTGCACACCTGCCTTAAAGGCAACGCAATCTATGGTGTCAATTGTTGTTTTGGTTACTGGTTTATCTCTTGGTACCACCACGCGAAATTTAGTTATCGTATCGCCACTTGGAAGTTCAACCTCTTCCCCAGTTGAAGAAACTCGGCCGGTTAATGAAACTTTGTTTTGCCACATAAACACTCCTTTTGAATTTTGTACAAAATAATTAATTGCACGCGAATGAATATGCATCGAGTCAGCGACAAAAAGAAGTGGGTGTGGAAAAGTTGGTAAAGATTTGGTGTGTGGAAAACTTAAATAGATCTTGACTATCTATCTTGAAAAACCTAAAATGAAATTACTCACCAGTTAACTCTGATGAGTTTCGAAGCCGCCGCAAGGCGGCTTCAGCTTTTTCAGCCCAATAATTCGCATACTGACGTTGAAGTTTCGGCACATTGCTCTCCCAAGTTGGGTATGCCGTGCAAAGTAAAAAATAATCTCTTCTAACTTCTAGAACAACTAAATATTTATAATCCTCAGTAGCTATAAGCACTCGAGTATTTTTGTGAAATGAAGTCATCCACCACAAAATTCGATTTGTAGACGGTTTGGGGTAAACATTCAAAAACTCAAGAATTACTGCAGCAACCCATTGAATCCGTTTAATTCTTTCAGGACTGATTTTTCTTAGGTTTTCGGGTTTACCTTCACTTATTAAGTGCCAAAATGTCGCTGGCCATCCGTGTTGATCTTGATATCTTCGAAAGATTACTTTGTAGTCACCATTAGAAAGTTTGTTTTGCGGAAAGGATTGCTTGTAAGCCTCAAATGCACGCTTTAGGTAATCATTTTGAGTGTTCTCAAATTCCAAAGGTTCAAGTAATTCGGGCAACCAATCATGGGACATTCCCAGAACATTTCATTAACGAAATGCAGACACCAGTAACCGAAAAATATCGGGAAGAATTCGGGGTGTGGAAAACTTAATACGAAGGCTTAGTCTACGTCTTCCGCAAAGTCATCTTCATCATCAAATTCAGCCACATCTTGGTAAAACAAGCCTTCTAGAGCTGCAATGCGCTCATCAGCATCAGTTTGCTCCGTCGCATCAGCAGCTGCCGCGCGGTGGAACCACTCAAGTGCTTCATCTTTGCGACCTAGTTTTTCTAGAACATCGGCATACGCATAGCGAATGCGAGCAGACCAGGCTTCATTTGAAGTTGTGGTTAATTCAGGGCATTGAAGTGTGGCAAGGGCGGCTTCAAGTTTGCCCTGGTCCACGCGAGCACCTGATGCCACAATTCTCATCTCAACTTTTGAGGCGCGATCAAGTGAATTAACAAGTGGATCAGCTGCCATCGCAATTGCTTTAGCTGGGCGACCTAAGGCGCGTTCACAATCTGCCATAAGTGGCCAATATTCTTTAATGCCACGCATGCGACGTGCTGCTCTAAATTCGGTTAGGGCTTCTGCGAAGTGCCCGGCGTTATAAGCAGCTTCGGCTGCTGCTTCCCTAACGATTCCCACGCGCGATGCTTTATTTAATGCAGCGCGGGCATGGTGCCATGCAAGTTCTGGATCAACGTTAATCATTTCCCCAGATGCAGCTAAGTGTCTTGCCACACGCAGTGCTAAACCGTCAGGAAGTGTGCGAAGTTCGTTGCGCACAGCTCTTGGCAGTTCTTCACCTGTGATGTGATCAGGAATTATCGGATCGTTAACGTTTACGCGCTTTTCAGAAACATAACGGGCTGGACGTTCATCGCGATCAGCAAAGCGACCACCAGCGCGGTCAGATCTGCCACCACGTGGGCGGTCATCACGGCGACGATCATCATCACGACGTGGACGGTCTGAGAAACGACGTTCACCAGTGCGTTCCCCGCGTTCATCACTTGATCGAGATGGACGGCGATCATCGCGGCGATCAAAACGAGGACGTTCATCACCATCACGGCGTGGACGATCACTTGTTGGGCGATCTGTTCTTGGGCGATCTGATCTAGGTCGTTCTGAACGTTCGGTACGTGGACGATCTGAAGTTGGTCTGCCACTTGATGGACGTGAACTACTTGGACGACCACTACCTGTTCGG
>JBEGTB010000073.1:0-4083 GCA_041179585.1 Actinomycetota bacterium | reverse complement strand
TCATAATTGAAGCTGAGATAAGTGGAATTGATTCCACTGTGCCGGTCACATCTCTGAGTGCATAAATTCGTCTGTCAGCTGGCGCAAGAGTTTCACTAGCTGCGCAAATTACGGCACCAGTTTTATTCAAGACATCAAACATCTCTTGGTTTGTTAATTTAGCTTTCCAACCTTTGATCGATTCAAGTTTGTCTAAGGTTCCGCCTGTATGACCAAGACCTCTACCTGAAAGTTGTGGAACGCTAACGTCACATGCTGCAACAAGTGGTGCAAGTGGCAAAGTGATTTTGTCACCAACACCACCGGTTGAATGCTTATCGGCAGTTGGACGGCCTAACTTCGACCAGTCCATAGTTTCGCCAGAATTTATATAGCCTTGGGTCCAGCGAATAATTTCGCGGCGGGTCATCCCATTTAGCAAAATAGCCATCGCCATTGCCGACATTTGTTCTTCAGCGATTACATTTCGAACATAAGCATCAACGAACCAATCAATTTGCGCATCACTTAATTCGCCGCGGTCACGTTTGAGTGCAATAACTTCCGGTGCGGCAAAAGGTTCTGGTTTTGATATGTTCATTAAGTCCATCTTGCCACGCAAAATGAAAGTTGGTTAATGGCGTTTTATTTGCGAGTGATTAAATCATCTGGCCCAAAAGCATCAGGCAAGATTTCGCTCATTGGCTTAATGCCAGAAACTGAATCTAATAAACAGTTGGCTCCGCCATGTTCCCAAAGAAGTTGCCTACAGCGCCCACACGGCATAAGAGCCATACCGTTTCGATCAACGCAAGCAACAGCAACAAGTTTTCCGCCACCGCTAAGTATCAAATTTGAAACTAAACCACATTCAGCACAAAGGCCGATTCCATAGGAAGCATTTTCAACATTGCAACCTGTGACAATTCGACCATCATCAACTAGCGCTGCAACACCAACTGGGAAATCTGAATAAGGAGCATAAGCCTGCTTCATTGCATTGCGAGCATGTTCGCGTAATGCAGCCCAATCGATATTCATTAGTGCGCTTCGCCCCTGCGATAGATAACACCATCAGCTGCAGGTGGTCGCAAACTTTGAGAGGCAGTTGCCAGCACAAGCAATGTGGTTACGTATGGTGCAACAAGTGCAACCTCAGTTGGCAACTTTGTCGTTAGCAAGAAAGCGCTAAGCAGGGCAGCGCCAAGTAAACCAAGAGCGGCACCTGTTCCACGCATCCCGCGAAGCAACATCATGATTGCGATTGCGATCAAAATAATTGCACCTAATAGCGCCAAACCAGAAATATTTGATTTTGAACGAAGTTGCAACGCATCGATGTAACCGAAAATGGAAGCACCAGCTGCAGTACCACCTGGGCGCCAGTTACCAAAGATCATTGTGGCAAGACCAATGTAACCACGGCCTGCAGTCTGTCCTTCGCGATAAACGTTGGTACCAACGATTGCAAGATATGCACCAGCTAATCCAGCAAGCGCACCAGAAATTGTCACAGCGATGTATTTGTATTTGTAAACATTCACGCCAAGTGATTCTGCTGCCCAAGGATTCTCACCAGCACTTCGCATGCGAAGACCAAATGATGTGCGCCAAAGAATAAATGCTGTTAAGACAAACATTGCAATCGCAAGCAATGTGATTATCGAAACTTGGAAAAAGAAACCTGAAAGCAATCCTGCTGCATCACTAACGATAAAAATTCCTTGTTTCTGCAGATTTGAAAGAGGATCTGCAATCTGTGAAATTGTGATCGAAGGAAGAGCAGTAACTGGTGGTGATTGAGTTTGGCCACCACCAGGTGCGTTTTCAAATGCAAGTTTTGCTAAAAACTGAGTGATACCAAAACCAAGAATATTGATTGCAGTACCAGCGATGATTTGGTCAACACCAAACGAAACAGTTACAACTGCGAATAGAAATGCACCAAGTGCACCGTAAATAACTGCAGCTGCAACACCAGCCCATGGACCCCATTGCCATCCAGCCCAACCTGCACCAAATGTTCCAAGAATCATCATGCCTTCTAGGCCAATGTTTGCAATACCTGAACGTTCAGACCAGATACCACCAAGGCCAGCCAAACCAATTGGCACGGCTAAGCCAACCGCAGCACCAATAGTTCCAGTGCTACTTAAGTCAGCTGTGTCAGCAAAAGTTCGAGCAAGTGAAAGTGCAGTAATCCCTGCTAGCAGTAGCAAACTAATGCGAACAAACTTTGCCTGCGGAAGTGAAATGCGAGCCATTATTTGTTCCCTTCACTAGTTGTTGCTGCGGCCAAGGCTTTACCAACATTTTGCTGTTGAGTGCGAACACGATTGCGACGTACTAGTTCATAAGCAACAACAACTGAAAGCACGATCACACCTTGCATAATTGTCACGATTTCCCTTGGCACGCCTTCTAAATCAAGAATTTGACTTGAGATATCAAGGAACGCCCATAGCAATGCACCAAAGGCAATACCGATTGGATTATTTCTTCCAAGCAATGCAACAGCGATACCAGTAAAACCATAGTTAGCTGGGAAGTTAAGAGTGTAGGAAAATTCTTTACCCAGTAAGTCAGGCAAACCAACTAATCCAGCAATCGCGCCAGATGCGAGCATTGCATAAACAACCATGCGCTTACTATTAACACCGCTTGCAGTTGCTGCAGATGGTGAAAGACCACTTGCTCTTAAGTCATAACCAAAACGAGTGCGATTTAAAACAACCCAATAAATAATTCCAACTGCAATTGCAATGAAGAAGAATCCATATACCTTTACTTTTGGATCAATTAGGGCATAACCAGCTAATTGTGCGCCTTCTTGAATTCTTGGTGTTCCGCGAACATTTAGTTTTACTTCTGTACCAATTCCGGTTTGAACGATCACATAACTGATCACACCGATTGCCAAGTAATTAAGCATGATTGTTGAAATAACTTCGCTAATTCCGCGAACAACTTTTAGCCAGGCAGCAATACCAGCCCAAAGCGCTCCAACAAACATGGCAACCAAAATTGCAGCAACAGCTGAAAGTGGCCCAGGCATTGCAATCCAACCAGCAACCGCAGCCGCAGTCATTGCAGCCAGTCGGTATTGACCGTTAACACCAATGTTGAAAATATTCATTTTGAAACCAATGGCAACTGCAACCGCACTTAAGTAGTAAGTAGTTGCGGTGTTGATGATTAAAGTCAAAGAACGAGTCGAGGTTCCATAATCAAACATTCGGCTAAAGACTTCGAAAATATTTGCACCAAAAGAAGCCAAAATAACGCCAGTCACAACAAGTGAAAATACGATTGCCAAAAGTGGTGCTGCTAGAACATCAACTAATTTGCGAAGTTTCATTACGCAGCAGCTCCTGCACCAGTCATTGCATTTCCAAGTTGTTGAGGAGTCACAGTTGCCGGATCAGCATCTGCGACAAACTTTCCTCGCAAAATTACCTTTAACGAGTCACTTAAACCAATTAGTTCATCTAAGTCAGCACTAATTAATAGAACTGCTAGCCCTGCAGCACGCGCAGCTCGAAGGTGATCCCAGATCGCAGCTTGGGCGCCAACATCGACGCCACGTGTTGGGTGAGCTGCAATTAGTAGTTTTGGTTCACCTGACATCTCGCGACCAACAATTAGTTTTTGTTGGTTGCCACCAGAAAGTGCACTGGCGTAAACATCAATACTTGGTGTGCGAACGTCGTATTCAGAAACAATTCGAGTCGTGTCAGCCTTAGCTGATCGTGGGGTTAACCAAAAACCTTTTGAGTTTGGTGGCAGTGTTTGATGCCCAAGCATGCGATTTTCCCAAAGTGGTGCATCAAGTAATAGAGCTTGGCGCTGTCGGTCTTCTGGGATGTATGCGATTCCGCTTTCACGACGTTTGCGAGTCGACCAATTAGATATATCTTGAGCAAGGAATCTCACTGTGCCGGTTGATTTTTCAATACCAAGTAGCGCATCAAGCAGTTCTGCCTGGCCGTTACCTTCAACGCCGGCAATACCAAGAATTTCACCAGCATGAATCTTGAAATTCACATGGTTAATAATTTCTTTTCCACCGTGAGCTGTAACGGTTAAATCTTTAACATCCAAGAC
>JBEGTB010000072.1:0-5656 GCA_041179585.1 Actinomycetota bacterium | reverse complement strand
TGGCTACCGGAACTTTGGTTTCATCAAAAAGTGACTCTAAGTGTGTTGTGACAAAACGAACCGGCTTGCCGCCAAAGTTAATGTCAGCCCAGCTATAGCCGCGATACACAGTCATTAACGTGGGGATGATCGTATATTTAGCTTCGTATTCGGAAGTTCCAACCGCTAATAAATCTTCACTTAACGAAGATTTAATAAGTAAAACATCAGCAATTTCAAACCCACAGTAAGCAAATTCTTGGTCAAATACAGGTTCGAAAATTTCTGAATCCGTTGCTTTTGTTAAATAGGCAATCGGTTTAATTTCAAATCCAACATTCTGGGCAACATTCCCATCTTTGTTAGCAACTTCATATTCCAGGCCTGCACTCTTTAAATCAGCCAGCAGAATTTCAACAAAGTCATAAATAACTACATCCTTGCCAATTAAATTCTTTTTGCAATACCAATTTGTAGCCTCTTGAAGTCCTATTACATCTGGATCCGAAAAAGCGATTTCTTTAACAAATTCTTTACTACGTGTGGGGAAATCTGTTTCACTCATCTGATCCCACATAAATTGTGTGGCAGCAGGAAAATCGGGTAAAAGTTCCATTGCAACACCCACATCGGCACCTAGATAAAGATTTCTAGACATCACTGTGATCGTTGGATCATCTGCCATCGCGGCTGGGGTAAATGTTCCAAGTAAAAGCGCGCTAATTAAAACCGAAAGGACGCGCTTCATGGTGACTACCTGGCGCTTTCTAATTCATCTAACTTCGATAAAACTGCTTGGAGTGAAGGGTTTGTCATCGCATAACCATCTGCAAAGACAAGAGTTGGGACAGTCTGGTTACCTTCGTTGACTTCTTCAACTATTTGAACTGCTTCTGGATGTTTTTCAATGTCGACTTCACTGTAATTAACGCCGTATTCGTTAAGTTGTTTTTTTAGACGCTGGCAATAACCGCACCAAACTGTGCTGTACATAGTTACAAGTGGTTCCATTTAGTGTCCATCCGATCCGGTTGCTCGCATAACAAGCATTACACCTAAGCCAGCAAGTGCCATACCCACCAAGCCCAATAAAGGAATTACCTCTCCAAACAGGAAGTATGCCTGAATTGCTGCTGAAGGTGGCACTAAATAATACAAACTTGAAACGCTTCCAGCGCTTCCGCGCTGCAAGAGTGAATAAAGCAAGAAAATTGATCCAATTGAAAGCGCCAGTGAACTCCAAGCTAAACCACCAATAAATTGGGCTGACCACTGAATTTCCAAGTCATTTGTCAGCGCTGCAGTAATTGCAAACAAGATTGCAGTCACGCTGTATTGAATGGCAGTCCCAGTTACAAAATCCATTTCAGCACCAGTTTTCTTTTGGGTTATGTAACCAAAGGTGGTGCCTAGTAGTGCAACGGTGCAGGAAATTATTCCAATAGTGCTGAACTGCGGGGTTAGATCGCCCTGGAACATTTTGGGCAGCAGCAAAAGTGCAACACCTATAACTCCAAGAGCAAGACCAATTGCTTCTACAAATCTGAATCGCTCGCCTAATAAGGGAATAGCAAGCAATGCAACGAGTACTGGTTGTAGCGAAACGATAACTGAAGTTATCCCCGCGGTCACTCCAAGCTCGATCGCATAGAACACACCCCCGATATAGAGAAAATGTAAAAAGAATGCCACCAGGGTTGCATGCCAGATTTTCTTCGGTGTTAAGTCAAATTTCCTGCTTTGAATTGCGGCAACAGCACTTAAAATTACGGCGGCGATGACGTAGCGAAGTGTTAGAAATGAAAAGGGCCCTGAATATGGAAGTACATACTTAGCTGCGACAAACCCTGAACTCCAAAGGAATACAAAAAGCCAAGGAGCCACCTTTGAGTGGGTGCTGGCAGAATTTTTCAAGGGCTTCCTAAATCAACTAAATCGATTTTAGGGTCGCCTCTAATTCGGTTAGAAGGTGAGTCGCATTTTCTTGCGAGAAGACAAGTGGTGGGCGGATCTTTAGTGTGTTTGCCGCAGCACCGGTTGTTGATATGAGTACTCGGCGTTCGCGTAGTCCGTTTACTACCTTGGCTGTGGAAGGTGCATCAGGTGTTTTAGTGGCCCGATCAGTTACAAGTTCAACGCCATAGTAAAGCCCTGAACCTCGAACATCGCCAATCAAATCAAAACTCTTGGCAAGTTCGTTAAGACCTGCTTTTAAGAATGCGCCAACTTTGTTTGAGTTCTCAACAATCTTTTCTTCTTGAATAACGTTTAGCACTGCTTGAGCAGCTGCCATGGCAACGGTATTTCCACCAAAGGTGTTGAAGTAGCGGGAGTCATAAGCAAAAGTTTCAAGGATGTCATGCTTCACTGCTATGCCCGCAACTGGATAACCGTTGCCCATTGGTTTACCCATAGTCACAATGTCTGGATCAAGTCCATATCTTTGATAACCCCACATTGAATCGCCACCGCGACCAAATCCACATTGAACTTCATCAGCGACAAATACGCCACCGGCCTCGTGTACAACGTCAATAACCTTTTTCATCATGCCCGCTGGTTCTGAATAAATGCCATCGGAACTAAACAGTGAGTCAACAACAAAGGCAGCTAAGCCATCGCCGTGACGCTCTAGATCTTTAATTTGAAGTGACACTTGATCAGCAAAGTAATCAGCGATCTGATCTTTTGGAATTCGGTAAGTGTCTGGGGCTGGAACTTGGCGAACAAATGTGCCAAGTGGTGAATGCTCACCTAGTGATGGTGAAAAGCCAGCCGTTAAAAATGAGTTGCCATGGTAAGCCTCTTGGGTAACGATGATGCCGCGTTTGCCAGTGTGATGTTGGGCAATTCGGATTGCTAAATCGTTTGCTTCTGAACCGGTGCAGGTGAACATTGTGTGACCCTCAGCAGCCATTGATCCACCATAGGTAGCTAAAAGTTGTTCAGCATAATTAAGAATGCCCTCTTGCAAGTAACGGGTGTGAGTGCAAAGCGTTTCCATCTGTTTTGCCACAGCTTCATTTACACGTGGATGGGCATGGCCAACAGAAACCACATTGTTATATGCATCTAAGTATTCGTTGCCATCGGCATCCCAAAGTTTGACTCCTTGACCGCGAACGAATTCAACTGGAGTGTTATAAAAAAGGCGATAAGCCGGGCCAAGTAACCGCTGGCGCCTTTCAACTAGTGACTTGGTATGCGCATCCAATCCAGCAGCGTTTGCTGGATTGAACGAATTGTTCATCTTGCCTCTAGATGCCTGTTGTGTCACAGCGCTACCCTTCTACTGCCTTAAATCCTAGTTACTAAAAAATTCACTAAAAGTTTGAGAAATCTCTTCAACAGATCTAGCTAAAAACCATTCAAGTTGCGCCCAGCCTGGTTCTGTATTTCTCAAAATATATGTGATGTTGTAAGGGAAAAGTTGCGCTCTGCGCGTTGTGATCAAGCCGCGTGCAATAACTCTGGCCATGGTGAGATGTGGAATGAGTCTTAATTCTTCATCCGTTAGTTCGGCTATTCGCAGGTACCCGCGGACAATGTCTTTTTCATTTTCAAAAATGTCGTTGCGCGGGTTAGCGGCCAAATCTCTTGGCAGGTGGTGCAAAAGTGCAGTTGATACTTCAACTGCTATGGCCGTTCGTGAAGCGTCACCAAAATCGATTACACCAGTAATAAATTCTGGGTTATTGCTATCTCCTAGCAAGTTTGATCGGCTGAAGTCATTATGCAGAACCTGGGTGCGAAGTGCATCAATTCTTGGTTGCAAAGTAGCGATGCGATCAAGTCCAGCTTCAAGGTTCTTTTTGTGGACTGGATTTTCAACGAAATCCAGTAGCGGCCTTAGGTTGGCGACATGTTTAACATCCCAAGCAATTATGCGTGAATCAAAAGGATGCGAAAATCCTTCTGTTGCTAAGCGCATCCTGCCTAGCGCTTCACCAACTTTTTCGCGCTCATGCTTGTTTATGGTGAAGGTATCCAAAACATTCCCAGAGAGGAAAGTAATAGCCCAAACTTTTCTAGATTGACCAGCATTATCAACAATTGGGGTCAACTCTCGCCCATTAAGCGATTTAATAACTTTAGGGATTGGAAGCGTTGGGTCTTTCTTTGCTACATGCGCCATTAATTTAATTTGGAAATCTAATTCATCCTCAGGGTCATGTGGGTTTGCAACTTTTAGAACATAAGTTGACTTGCCATCAACGGTGACTTTAAACGTGTCATCTTTTTCAGCTGGCAATCGAATAAGTTCACCATCGACGCCATAAATATCTTTTAGTACTTTCGTTGCTTCAGGTTCTTGCATTGGCAAATGTTCACCAGATAGACCCCCGCCATCCATTACTGAATCAGCAGCATTTTTCTTGGTCATAACTGTTCCTAAATTACCTAGCTTGATACCTTTTGAGTTCGGCAAAGAAGTCTGGCCAAGTCTTTGAAACGCACTCTGGGTCATTTATCTGAATGCCTGGCTCAATTAGAGTCAATAAACCAAATGCCATCGCTACTCGATGATCTTCGTAGGTATCAATAAGTGCTGGAAGCAGTTTTGCAGCCGGAGTGATAGTGATATTGTCTTGATCGCTGGAGACTTCAACCTTGGCACCAAGTTTTGAAAGTTCTTTAACTATTACGCTCATGCGATCTGATTCTTTAAACTGCAAAATCCGAGCCGAAGTGAGTGTGGTTTTACCTTCCGCTAATGCCGCTAATGCAGCCAAAGTCAGCGACATATCTGGCATTTCACTTAAGTTTGCTTGGCAACCAATCAACTGGCTGCCCGGCTTTAGCGACGCCTTGATTCCACCGTTTATGAATTCAATTTGGGTTCCCATTTTTTCAAGTGCAAATACCATCGCCACATCCCCTTGAATTGTTTCTTTGGTGATGTTTGGGATGAAAACAGGTTTACCAGTTAGTGCAGCAGCAGCCAAAAAGTAATTAGCGCTCATGATGTCAGGTTCAATTTGATATGACTTTGCCTGATAGCCATTGCCTGCAATTTCAAAAATTAAACTTCCTGCCTGCTCAGTCACAGAAATATCTGATCCAAAACTACGCATTACTTCAATTGTCATTGTGATAAACGGAATCGAGACTGGGTTCAGCGCTGTTAGTTTGGTCGGTTTACCAGCAGCCCCGAGTGCCATTAATAATCCACTAACAAACTGTCCAGATTTGCTTGCGTCAACCGAAAGTTCATTTGGAATATTTGATGTGCCAATTATTTTTCGAATTCGACCCTCATCAATAACTTTTTTGCCACATATTTCGAGCACTTCGTTTAGTCCATCCATTGGACGTTCTAATAATCGAGCAGTTCCAGTAAGAACTATGTCTTCGCTGGTTAATAAAGCCAGGGCTGCAATAAATCGCATAGTTGTCCCAGAAGCGTTGCAATTTAAAACTTTGCCAGTTGGCTTAACCAGTCCAGCGCCAGCTACATCAGTTGAGGTGCCCTGCACGGTGACTGTGGCGGATAACTCATTAATACAATCAGAAATGGCTGCAGTGTCATCACAAATCGGTGTATTCGAAACGTGGCTGTGGCCATTAGCCAGGCCAGCACAAACTAAAGCGCGAGCAGCGATACTTCTTGAACCTGGGACATTTGGCACAAAACCATAGGAATTTGGGTTATCCACCAAAATCCCCTTGTCTGCCA
>JBEGTB010000071.1:0-2815 GCA_041179585.1 Actinomycetota bacterium | reverse complement strand
ATAACTAAAGATTAATTAATTAGCTACGGGTGACTGAAGTTTTGTTAATAACAACATCTTCAACTGGGCGATCCATAGCGCCTGTAGCGACATTGGCAATTGCATCAACCACATCGCGGCTTTCTTGATCAGCAACTTCACCAAAGATGGTGTGTTTGAAGTTAAGCCATGTGGTTGGCGCAACAGTGATGAAGAACTGTGAACCGTTTGTGTTTGGTCCAGCATTTGCCATTGCAAGTAGGTAAGGCTTGTCGAAAACTAATTCTGGATGTGGTTCATCTGCAAACTTGAATCCTGGGCCACCAATACCCTGACCAAGTGGATCGCCACCTTGAATCATGAAACCAGGAATGATGCGGTGGAAAATAGTGCCATCGTATAGCGGCTTAGTTGTTGCAGCATTGGTCCGTGGATCTGTCCACTCCATCGTTCCCTCTGCTAAACCAAGGATGGTCTTAACAGTTTTAGGTGCATGGTTATCGAAAATGTTAATGCGAATGTCGCCGTGATTAGTGTGAAGTGTAAATAAAGTTGTCATCATTTTCTTTCTGAATTCGAAATTTAATCTTGGTTAAATAATTCTGGGGTCATTCGATATTGAATGACCCCAGAATCTAATTTGTTTAGTTACTTCTTCTTACCGCGAACATCGACAGTAATTTGAGCAACTACATCTGGGTGCAGACGAACTGCAACGCTGTGCTTGCCAGCAAGTTTGATTGGAGAAGAAAGCACGATCTTGCGCTTATCAACTTCAACGTTCTTGATTGCATCTGCGATGTCGCCAACGGTTACTGAACCAAATAGACGACCTTCTTCGCCAGCGCGTGCGTTAAGCACTACTGCTGATGATTCCAATGCAGCTTTGATTTCAAGTGCATGGTCACGGTCGCGCACAGCACGCTTGTTACGTGCACGCTTGATTTGGGTAACTTGCTTCTCGCCGCCGCGAGTCCAAGCTGTTGCTAGACCCTTTGGCATCAGGAAGTTACGGCCATAACCGTCTTTAACTTCAACAACGTCACCTGCGGCACCTAGACCGTTAACTTCTTGAGTCAAAATAAGTTTCATTTTTCAAATACTCCTTATCGTGCGGTTGAGGTGTAAGGCAGAAGTGCGATTTCGCGTGCGTTCTTAACCGCATTTGAAATGTCGCGCTGGTGCTGGGTGCAGTTGCCAGTTACTCGACGAGCGCGGATCTTGCCGCGATCAGAAATGAATTTGCGAAGTAGTGCAGTGTCTTTGTAATCGATTGCTGCGCTGTCTTCTTTACAGAATGCACAAGCCTTTGGCTTGAACTTACGTACTGGTGGCTTTGCCATTGTGGTGCTCTCCTTATGAGCCCGGTTTTATCCGGAATGGTTTGGTTTAAAAAGTGATACCTAGAAAGGTGGTTCGTCGTTAGTCATCGGTGCTGCCCATGGATCTTCAGCTGGTGCACTTGATCCACCTGCGTTGTATCCACCGTCGCTACCGCGAGTAACACGACTTACTTTTGCTGTTGCATTGCGAAGTGCTGGACCGACATCGTCAACATCCATTTCAACTACAGTGCGCTTTTCGCCTTCTTTAGTTTCGTATGAACGTTGCTTTAGTCGACCAGTAACTAGAACGCGTGTGCCTTTTGTTAAAGACTCAGCAACGTTCTCGGCGTACTGACGCCAAACGCTACAACGTAAGAAAAGGGTGTCGCCGTCTTTCCATTCATTGGAATTACGATCAAGAACACGGGTTGTTGAAGCAACTGTGAAAGAAGCTACAGCTTGTCCGTTTGGAGTGAAGCGTAGTTCTGGATCACCAGTTAGGTTTCCAACAACTGTGACAGTTACGTCACCTTGTGCCATTGCGGTTTCCCCTTACTTGCTGTCTACCCGCATGACCTTGGTGCGAAGCACCGATTCATTCAGGCTAAGTTGACGATCTAGTTCTGCAACTGCTGCTGGTGAGCAATTGACGTCAAGCAGGGCGTAGATACCTTCGCCCTTTTTGTCGATTTCATATGCCAAACGGCGACGACCCCAGATATCGACTTTGCGAACTTCGCCGCCATCTTTCTTAACAACATTTAGGAATGTGTCTAGTGATGGTGCGACCGTACGCTCTTCGAGCTCGGGATCAAGGATTACTACTACTTCGTAGTTACGCATACTTAATACCCACCTCCTGTGGACTAATCGGCCATGGTCTTTCCATGGCAGGAGGGATTAAGAATCCCAATTCTATGGGGTTTTTGGGCTCCTTAAAAATTCGAGTTTTAAAGGGTTTGTGGGTTTTATCGGTAGCCTTAGGACATGACCAAACTGGCTGTGGGATCCCACGTAAGTGGCGAAAACCCCATTGAAACCGCCAAAAAGCTGGGCCTAGACCACATCCAGGTATTCCTAGCTGACCCGCAAGGCTGGAAGGGAACTGAGATCCCCCATGCCGATGGAGCTGAAGGTCTGAAGAAATCTGCAAAAGCGGCCAAGATCGATATTTATGTGCACGCCAGATACGTAATTAATGTGGCTACCACAAATAACAAAGTTCGAATTCCAAGTCGCAAGTTATTACAAACCGATGTAGATGCCGCTGCATCAATTGGTGCCAAGGCTGTAATTGTTCATGGTGGTCATGTCACCGCTGATGATGATCCAACAATTGGTGTGGCCAACTGGGTTAAAGCACTTGATCAACTAGATATGAAAGTTCCGGTTTATATCGAAAACACTGCTGGTGGAAAATTTTCGATGGCACGCAAACTTGAATCAATTGCCAGACTTTGGGACGCAGTTGGTTCAACAGGTGTTGGTTTTTGTTTGGATACATGTCATGC
>JBEGTB010000070.1:0-3771 GCA_041179585.1 Actinomycetota bacterium | reverse complement strand
ACAAGCCCTGAATCTTCGTTGCCAACAAAGAATGTGTCTTGCATAGTTCTTGCTGGGTGGTTTGGTGCGATATTTAGCGCATCAAAGTTAAACCATTCGGCTTCAACTTCAGGACCTTCAGCAACTGAATAACCAAGAGCCAAGAAAACATCTGCGATCTGTTCTTGGATTGTGGTTAGTGGATGACGAGCACCTTTTGGTGAAACCGAAACGGTTGTAACATCAACAGTTTCGGTTTCAAGAAGTGCGGCATCACGTGCTTTTTCAAGTTCTTCGGTGCGTGCGCTAAGAGCGGCATTAACTTTGCCACGGGCCTCGCCCATTTTCTTTCCCGCTTCTGCTTTAGCAGCGGGTGGCAATGCGCCGATCTCGCGGTTAGCAAGGGCAAGGGGTGAGCGATCGCCACTGTGAGCTAAACGAGCTTCTTTTAGTTCTTCTAAATTGCTAGCTGCCTTGATCGCTTTAATCGCGTTATCAACAGCTTCTTTAAGCGCGCTATCTGAAAGTGCACTTACCTGTTTAGGGTCAAATGACTTATTCGGCGCAGACATAACTTAAATCCTACAAGTTTCTAACTATTTACCTTGTAATGCTGTGCTTGCCCAGAGCGTTGGCCGATGCATACAAACAAATAGCACTAGCAGTTGCCAAGTTGAGTGATTCAGCCTGTCCATAAATTGGAATTGCAACCACTTGATCAACTTGATTCATTACTTCTTCTGGAATCCCCCAGGCTTCGTTACCAAATACCCAAAGAGTTGGTTTTGATAATTCGACATCTTGATAAAGATTTACGCCACTGCCATCAGCTGCCAACACCTGCATGCCAGCAGCTTTTGCTTTGGCAATCACATCTGCTAATTCATGGCCAGTAGCTATTGGCAAATGAAATAGCGAACCAACTGAAGAACGCACAACTTTTGGATTAAATAGGTCAACTGAATCTTTTGAAAAGACCACTCCGCTTGCACCAGCAGCATCGGCCACCCGAATTACTGAACCAGCATTACCTGGATCACGAACTGCAGTTAAGGCAACGGCTAACTTGGTGCCAGGTTTAATGACTTCATCAATCCCGTTTTCCCACATCTCAACCACAGCTGTCATACCTTGTGGTGTGACGGTGCTGGAGAACTGTTCGATTACTGCCCCAGAACAAACAGTTGGAATCGCACCTGCTGCATTGGCGCTATCGGCAATCTCTGGATAACGATCCAGTGCTTCTTGGGTTAAAAATAATTCTTTAATGCGGCCACTTGCGGCTGCCTCGCGGCAAGCCTGTGGACCTTCAGCTAAAAATAAATTGTCTTCTTCGCGCAATCCGCGCTTTAACAAACGACGTGCGCGCCCCACAATGGGAGCGCGCACGTTTGTTAGAACCATTTAGGTTTTTTAAGTACAGCTCTATTTAGCTGCTGGTAGTGCCTTGGCTGCTGCCTGCACTAGTTCAGCAAATGCTTTTTCATCGTTCACTGCAAGTTCTGCAAGGATGCGACGATCAACATCGATTTCAGCAAGCTTTAGACCTTGGATTAAACGGTTGTAAGTCATACCGTTTGCACGAGCTGCAGCGTTAATGCGCTGGATCCAAAGACGACGGAAGTCACCTTTACGAGTGCGACGATCTGCATATGCGTAAACAAGTGAGTGGGTAACTTGCTCTTTCGCCTTACGGTAAAGACGTGAACGTTGTCCACGGTAACCACTTGCTTGTTCTAATACTTCGCGACGCTTCTTTGCTGCGTTAACTGCTCTTTTTACGCGGGCCATTATTAACTCCTCTTATTCCAAACTTGTTTTTCGGTTCGCTTAGCGTCCGAGAAGTTTGTTTGCTTTCTTTGCATCGGCTGGTGATAACACCTGGTCTACTGAAAGACGACGAGTGCGCTTGCTTGACTTGCTTTCAAGTAAGTGACGCTTGTTTGCTTGCTCTTTCATCAACTTTCCAGAGCCGGTTACCTTGAATCGCTTCTTGGCACCACTATGGGTTTTGTTCTTAGGCATCTTCTTCTCCTGCCGTTGTTGCTTCAGTTTCCACTGAAGAAGTCTTCTTTACTGCTGGCTTCTTGCTCGATTTATTTCTAACCGGAGCTAGAACCATCGTCATGTTGCGACCATCTTGTAGCGGTGCAGATTCAACTGTGGCGATTTCACCAAGATCTTCTGCCAGACGCTGTAAAAGTTTGTAACCAAATTCTGGGCGTGATTGCTCACGGCCGCGGAACATGATTGTCACTTTAACTTTGTCACCCTGCGTCAAGAACCGTTCGACGTGACCTTTTTTGGTTTCGTAGTCATGCGCTTCGATCTTTGGACGTAACTTCATTTCCTTGATCACAGTGTTGACTTGGTTCTTGCGTGCTTCACGAGCTTTAACTGCGGCTTCGTACTTGAACTTGCCGTAATCCATGATTTTGCAAACCGGTGGTTTTGATTCCGGTGCAACTTCAACAAGATCTAGGTCAGCCTCAAGTGCTAAACGCAGTGCATCTTCAATTCGCACAATTCCGACTTGCTCTCCTGCAGGTCCGATTAAACGAATTTCAGGTACACGAATCCGCTCGTTGATGCGGGGTTCGATACTGATATGTCCTCCTGTTTTTGCACAGAAGCAGGCAAAGGCCTTAATAACCGAAAATATTAATTAACTTTTCAGTTAACCAACCCGACGTCCATAAAACTAGCGATGCGGGTGGGACTTTTGGTCCACTTCTGTAGTTAGCCCCCGAAGGTGCTAACCGGTTAGTAGTGAGTTTAACCTAAGAAGCGCAATGGAACATAATCGCCAAAATCCAAGCCCAGAATCAGTAACTGCTGCCAGGGATTTATCAGCGCTATCAAGCGTTGAAATCCTAAGCCTGCATGGTGTTGACCTATTAACTGCTGGTGCAATCAAGCTTGGGTTATTTGAAGGAACTACCCCAGATTTAGCCGAAGCCCGCATCATTATTAATGCGCTAGCTGGCTTTATTGATGCTGCTGCCCCGGAACTTGGAAGCCACCACGCAGCCCCGCTTCGCGATGGACTGCAAACTTTGCAACGATCTTTTAAGGAACAATCAAGTTTTCCTGATGAACCAGGTACTGGCCCAGGTGAAAAATACACCGGCCCGGTTTATCTAAAAGATAAATAAAACCTAACTAAAGATCTTTTGGTTGCGGCGTTAACTGAACTTCAAGCGGACGATCAAGTAATGCGTTTAATTGACTCTTTTGCAGCACTTCAGCAATTTGGCTACTTAACGTATTTGGCGGTTCAGTAATCCCGATATAAAGGTTGACCTCATCATCGGTGTCATCCCAATCAACACCCACAATCCCATCAATTTTTTCTAATTCATCACAGATGTGATCAAGGGCTTCATCAAGTAGATCAAGGCGGTTTGGTCCAACTGCCAATAGAGCAAGAAGTGTTCCATCGATTGCTGTTGGCGCAGGTCCTGCAATATCAATAATCAATCCATCTAGTTCTTGCTCTAATGCGCCTCTTGCAACTTCAAAAGCTGCTTTTGGAATTGGCCGGGCATCTTCTTGCCAATGTTCCAAACTGTCGGTTCCTGTGAAAGCAAGGATTGCGGTGCGGCCATCATTTGACGTGAACTCAACACTTCGCATGTGTGAATATTTATCAATCTTCTGACCAGACTCATTGGCATCGGCCTCATCTAGCATCGCCACAACTGGAACCAGGAGCCTTGCTTCACAAAGAATGTCTAAAAGGTTTCGAGCAGATTCAGCAGTTGCAGATTCGGTATAGCTCTTAAGTGCCCG
>JBEGTB010000069.1:0-2955 GCA_041179585.1 Actinomycetota bacterium | reverse complement strand
CAAGTGGTTCGATAACACTCTTGAAGCCATCTTCACTAGCTACGCCGCGTCCACCAGAAACAACAACCTCGGCTTCAGATAAATCTGGACGACCGCTCTTTTCAACAGCAACACGATTTGTAACTGTCGTTGTTGCTGGCTGATGATCAACACTTAAGTTAACAACTTCGGCTGATCCGCCACCTACAACAGGAGGAATTGAATTTACTCGCACTGTAATTATCGGAGTACCGGTAGTTACCTTTGCAGTAACAATCGTCGCGCCACCAAAAATATTTTGCGTAATTGAGCCATCTGCTGCGATATCTGAAGCATCAGTGATCACACCACTGTTGCAAGCCAGCGCTAATCTAGCGGCAATTTCTTTTCCGTTACCCGATGACGGAATTAGCACAGCTGATGGTGAGTTTTCGCTAACCAACTTGGTTAATGCAGTTACCGCAGGAACAACGATTTCATTTGCATAAACATCTGAAGAGTCGACAAAAACTTTCTTTGCACCATAATCGCCAAGTGCAGCAACTGTTGCATCGGCACCAGGTCCAAGTGCGACCGCAACTGGTGTGCCTACTTTAGCGGCCATCGCAAGAAGCTCTAATGAAACTTTTTTAACTTCGCCTTTAGTGTGTTCGACTAGTACTAAGACATCTGACACGACTACCCCTATACGAACTTCTGTGCGACTAAGAATTCTTCAATTTTTGCTGCGCCATTACCATCATCTTCGATTTTGGTACCAGCTGCTTTAGCTGGACGATCAGCGAAAGCTTCAACTTTGGTCCAAGCCGCGCCAAGGCCAACTGAACTTCCAGCAACACCTAAATCTGAAAGTGAAACTGTTTCCATCGGAGCTTTCTTTGCAGCCATGATGTTTTTAAATGATGGGTAACGAGGTTCGTTAATTTTTTCAACCACTGAAACGACTGCTGGAAGTGTTGATTTAACTTCGTCATAGCCATAATCAGTTACTCGCTGAATGGTTATTTCGTTGCCTGAAATATCAACTTTCTTTGCAAAAGTCATCTGTGGTAATCCAAGTCGTGCAGCCACCATTGCTGGAACAACGCTCATGCGAGCATCTGTTGATTCGCTACCAAACATGATCAAATCAAAGCCACGATCTTTAAGCGCTTCAGCAATCACAAGTGAGGTTGCTACTGCATCAGAGCCATGCATTGCGTCATCAACAACGTGAATACCTGCAGCTGCGCCCATCGAGATTGCTTTGCGAACACTATCGGCTGCCTCGGCAGGGCCAACAGAAAGAATAGTTACTTCCCCGCCACCGGCTTCAACAATTTTTAGTGCTTCTTCTACGGCATATTCATCAAGTTCATTAACCACGCGATCAGCAGCAGCGCGATCTAGCGTTTTATCCGAAGCAGATAGTTTCTTTTCAGCCCAGCTATCTGGAACTTGCTTAACGCAAACACAAATTTTCAAAGTGTTAACTCCCAATTTTCAACCGGTTACCCGTAACCAGTTAATTACAACTTGATGTTATCAACGTTGTTCGTGGCCGAAATCACGGGCAGTTAACTAAAGTCGGCCTTACCTGGTCCATTTTCGACAAATGAAGTCATTCCGATCTGTTGATCTGGACTTCCGAATAATTCAGCGAATAATTTTGCCTCGGTTTTAAGTCCCGAAGTCAGATCCTGCGCGCCGCCTTCATCAATTGCTTTCTTTGCTGCAAGCAATGCTGAGGTAGACCCAAGGGCAAGTTGGGTGCCAAGGGCAAGGGCTCGATCAAGCAATTCTGCGGGTGCAACTACCTCGTTAACCAAACCAAGAGTTAGTGCTTCATTTGCTGGCACGAATCGTCCAGTGAAAATTAGATCCTTGGCCTTAGCTGTTCCAACAAGTCGAGTTAATCGCTGTGTTCCACCAGCGCCAGGAATAACACCTAGTAAAACTTCTGGCAGGCCAACTTGTGAATCACTTGCAGCAATTCTTAAATCGCAACTAAGTGCTAATTCAAATCCTCCGCCAAGTGCGTAACCTGTAATCGCAGCGATTGTGGGTTTTGAAATATTTGCAACTGCATTAAAACATTCCTGTAACCCAGGAGTTTCGCGAATTGCATCCTCTTTGGTCCAATTGATCATCTCTTTAATGTCAGCACCTGCTGCAAATGATTTTTCGCCACCATAAAAAATCACTGAACGCACATCTGGATTTGAATTAACTTCAAGGCTTACCTGTCGAATTTCTTCTTGCATCGCGCGATTAAGCACATTCATCTTTGGTCGATCAAGGCGGATTAAACCCACTGAACCATGATGTTCTAGAGAAAGAAATTCATACATATAAATAAGACTAGCCAGATACCTATGTCATGCCTAAATTTCATCTAATTATTCGGCAGGATAGTGTCTTGTTGACTCACAACAACGAAGATATGAAGGTGGTCGGTAATGCACGGTATACAAGCCGGCTTGCCTGAACCACTTGGCGCAACACCTATTGAAGGTGGCGTTAACTTTGCGGTGTGGGCACCAGATTCTGATCGTGTTGAACTTTGTTTACTAGATGAAAATGGCGCGCACTGGAACATAGATCTTCCAGGTTTTACAAAAGGTGTTTACCACGGATTTGTTTCCGATGTCGGCCACGGTCAACGTTATGGTTACCGCGTTCATGGTCAATGGAGTCCGGAAAAGGGGTTACGTTTTAACCCCGCCAAACTTTTAGTTGATCCATACGCAAAAGCAATCACTGGTGAACTTAAACACCACGAAGCAATATTTGGCCACGTTGGTAGTGACAGCACATTATTTAATTCTCTTGATAGCAGCCCGTATGTTCCAAACAGTGTTGTTGTGGTCGATAATTACGACTGGGAAGGCGATGTTCAACCACGCATCCCGCTAGCCAACACAGTTATATATGAGGCCCATCTAGCTTCGGTAACTAAGACGCATCCTGATGTGCCAGAACATGAACGCGGAACTT
>JBEGTB010000068.1:0-8517 GCA_041179585.1 Actinomycetota bacterium | reverse complement strand
TAAGTAATGCCTACTTGGGTTCGCTTAGCGGAATTAACAGCTGCTGTACTTTTTATCCTTGCTCTTAAAGGATTATCTTCACCAAAAAGTGCACGACGCGGAAATCTACTTGGTGCACTGGGTGCGGCAGTAGCAACCGCAGTTGCTTTCTATTACGGAACCGAATTTTTTGGTGGACCGATTAAACATGTGCCAGCCATTTTGATTGCGATCACAATTGGTGCGGTAATTGGTTGGGTTGCTGCTCGTCGAGTTCAGATGACCCAGATGCCACAAATGGTTGCACTATTTAATGGTGTTGGCGGTGGCGCTGCAGCTGTTGTATCGGTAATTGAATACTTAACTGCCGGATCAAATGAATCAGTTTCGATGCTTTCAGCCACAGTATTTACTGTGCTTGTCGGTTCAGTTTCATTCTCTGGTTCAATTTTGACTTTCATGAAACTTCAAGAATTGATGACTTCACGTCCAGTAGTTATTCCACTTGGCCGTTACATCACTTCACTTGCAGCAATTGGCACGATAGTTGCTGCAGTTCAGTTAGTTATGAATCCATCCAACTTGCTGTTATTCACACTATTGTTCCTATCCCTTGCAATGGGCGTGCTTTTAGTGCTTCCTGTCGGTGGTGCTGACGTGCCAATCGTAATTTCATTACTAAATGCTTTTACAGGTTTATCGGTTGCAGCATCTGGTTACGTCCTAGGAAATGTATTACTTATTGTTGCTGGAACACTTGTTGGCGCTTCAGGTACTTTGTTAACTCGGTTGATGGCTCAAGCAATGGGTCGTCCACTAACAAATACATTGTTTGGCGCATTCACTGCAAAGGCAAAAGCAAGTTCTGGAACAACCGAAGATCGCCCAGTTAAGTCAGCATCACCTGATGATGTTTCAATTATGTTGGCTTACGCACGCAAAGTAATTATTGTTCCTGGCTACGGTCTAGCTGTTGCACAGGCACAAAACACAATTCGTGAACTTGTTGAAATTCTTGGCGAAAAAGGAATTGAAGTTGACTATGCAATTCATCCAGTTGCTGGTCGCATGCCAGGTCACATGAACGTATTGCTTGCTGAAGCAAATGTTCCTTACCAACAGCTAAAAGAAATGGATGAAATAAATCCAGAATTTGCTGAAACTGATGTGGCATTGGTTGTTGGTGCTAATGACGTAGTTAATCCTGCTGCCAGAAATGATCCAAGTGCTCCGATTTATGGAATGCCTATCTTGAACGTCGATCAGGCCCAACAAATAGTCTTCTTAAAACGATCAATGCGCCCTGGCTTTGCTGGCATTGAAAATGAAGTGCTTTTTGACCAGAAGACTTCACTTTTGTTCGGCGATGCCAAAGAGTCCTTAACAAAAGTGGTATCGGCACTTAAAGCTCTTTGATTTTTTGTAGAGTTAGTCAATCTGCAAGGAGTCTTTATGTACGACGTTGTTGTTGTCGGTGGCGGTTTATCTGGCCTAAGTGCTGCCTACGAATGCCGAAACAAGAATTTATTGGTGCTCGAATCTGAAGATCGCCTAGGTGGACGTATTCGCTCAGAACGTCGCGGTGATTACTGGTTAAACACTGGCGGACACGTATTTAGTGGTCCAGGTTCTGAAACCCAACGTCTTGCAGATGAAGTTGGTGTGGAAATTCGGGCAATTGATGGTCACCTTGCAGGCCTTGCAATGAATGGTTCTTTAATAACTAAAGGCGCCGTGGAATTTTATCCATTCCGCATAAAGATGAAATTTAAAGATCGTTTCCAATTAATTACTTCAGGTATCAAAGTTCGACTTGCTGTTTTGTACTACTCACGTATTTCAAAACGTAGGCAAGGTGAAAGTTACTGGGATTTACAAGATCGTATTTATAACTATAAAAACGATCGCACATTTGAACAGTTCGTCGGAAAAACTTCTGGCGATGCTATGGCAATGTTTGGTGCAACAGTTACCCGAAGTGGTGGCCGCGTAAGTGAAGTGGCAGCCGGAACTGGTATCGGTTATTTCAAAATTGTTTGGGATAAGAGCCCAAGCCTTGGAAATAGTATTTGGGGCGGAGCTTCAACTTATATTGAAAAACTTGCAGATGCGATTGGTAATGATCGAATTAAAACAAGTTCACCAGTAAAAGAAGTTGTGGTTAATGAAGATCACGTTTCAATTAATTACACTGACTCAACTGGCGATCACACTGTTGAAGCTAAGCATGTTGTGATGGCAAACCGTGCTTCTAATACTTACAAAGTTCTTAAAGGTGCACCAGCAGACCTAATAGATGCACTTTCAAAAGTTCGTTACGCACCTTATGTTGCTGGCGCATTCCTAACTAATGAAGACAAAGCCGTATGGGATAACAGTTACGGAATTGCTTCACCTAAACGTTCGTTCACCATCTTCACCAACCAAACAAGTGTGGTTAGAAGTGCTGAAAAGACACGTGGCAAAGGCAGTTCATTATTTGTTTTCACTGCAACTGACTGGGCAGACAAACTAATCAAAGAAGATGACAAGACAATCGCTGAGACTTACCTTCGCGATTTAGATGAAATCTTCCCTGGTTTTTCAAAAACAGTGGTTGAAACGCAGATTGTTAAATGGCATGAAGGGCAAACTTATAACTTCCCTGGTCGCGCCAAATTGCAGCCTATTTTGACCAAAGATCATGGTCGCATTCATTTATGTGGCGACTTTATGGGTACTTTCTACACCGAAACCGCGATCACGACTGGTCGTCTTGCTGGTGAAGATGTTCTTAAGAAACTTGGTTAATTAGTTTTAATTGTGACTGGCCGAGAAACAATAACGCCAGCAATCAATTGAATTAGCAGAGCAATTCCAAGCGCTGCGTAAGCCATGTTCCAAGAATTTGTGGTGTCCCTAATTGCACCCAAAACTATTGGACCAATTGCTGAAATGAAGTAGCCCATTCCCTGCATAAATGAGCTCACATCCCGCGCAGTTTCTTGATCTTCAGTTCTAAGCAAAACTAAAGTTAACGCCAGCGGAAAAGAAGTACTTAAACCAATTCCTAAAAGAGTTGACCACAGCCAAGTGCCATCTGGCCACCAACCAGTAGTCGAGAATATGTAAATACCGATTAACCCTGCAGCAAAAAATGCAACTGATCCAACACACAAACCAACTTGAGATTTATATTTTGTGGCAAGTGGCGGAATGATTAAGCCTGCAGGAAATCCAGTCATCACCATTAAGGCCAATTGGTAACCGGCGATAGTTGGACTGATCCCAGCTTCCCGCAAAATTGTTGGATACCAAGAACCAAGTGAATAGTAATTTGTCGATTGAAATCCAAAATATAAAACTAAAGACCAAGCAAGTGGATTTTTAAGTAAATTCTTTAGTCCATGTGGAGAATCCAAAACTGCATTACTTGAATGTTTTTTTGAATACCCGCGCCAGGAAAACCAAACAAATACTGGAAGCAAAGCCCAAACATACAAAGCCCAACGCCATGAATTAAATGACTGCGTTAATGGAAAAGTTATTTGCGCAGAAATTGCTGGGGCAAGTGAAATAGCTCCGATAACCATCCCCATGACTCCGCCCAGATTCTTTGGGAAATCTCTCCTAGCGATTACCGAAGGGATCACGTTACCTAAAGCAACACCTAGTCCAATTATTAAAGTTCCAAGAAATAATGCAAATACTGTCGGAATCATTCGAAGGTGTGCACCGAGAGCAATTATTAAAAGGGAAAAGCTCAATGCATGGTTTGGTGTTATCCGATGCAGAACTCTTGGAACAAAGAATGCACCAGCACCAAATGCAATTACTGGAAGTGTTGAAAGTACTGCTGCACTTGTAGCTGACAATCCAAATTCAGCGCGAATCTCTGGAAGAATCGGCCCTATTGCAGTAGTTAACGGGCGCAGAGTTAAGCCAACTAAAAATAGCGGGAACGCTTGCCAGATGAAATTACTGTTTTTATTCACGAGCCACCTGAGAGAATCGAACTCTCGACCTATTCGTTACGAGGGAATTGCTCTACCAACTGAGCTAAGGCGGCAGCCATTTATTTCTAAACGGATTCCGATTCTATTAGGCGAATTTAGGGCTTAAAAACTAGAGTTTAACATACCCCTAGGGGTATGTTACTATTTCAAGGATTAGCCCAAAGGATAAAGATGAAGAAATTATTAAAAATTTCTATTGGAGCACTTTCTGCCGCTTTGCTACTTGCTGGCTGCGGTTCAAGCAGTGCTAAGAAAGTTTCACCAAAAGAATTTTCAGATGTAACCAAACAGGCTGGGATTGTTGTTCTTGATGTGCGCACTCCAGCAGAGTTTGCCGAAGGCCACTTAGAAAATGCAGTCAATATTGACTTTGAGAGTGGAAATTTTGAAGAAGAAGTTTCGAAATTAGATAAGAGTAAGACTTATGCCGTCTACTGCCGTAGCGGTAATCGTTCTGGTCAAGCAGTCAAAGTGATGTCTGAAACAGGATTTACAAATATTTATGACATGGATGGCGGCGTTATTGACTGGGTCAACGCTGGCGGACAACTAGTAACAAATTAAGAAATATAGGAGAAGAAAATGTGTAGTCGAGTAAATTGCCGTAAATGTGGAAAAGTAACCTACAGCGGTTGCGGAAATCACCTTGATCAAGTTTTTGCAGGTGTGCCAAAAAATCAAAGATGTGACTGTGCAAGTAAGCCTGCAACAGCTTCAGCAGATAAACCATCTTTACTTGGAAAGATTTTCGGTCGCTAATTGCAACCTAACTGTTTTACTGCATTGCTGGCCTGGCCGGCGCGTCGTTGGGTTGTCGCTGTTCTAGTAACAGCGGCAACCTACTTCATCATTGGACTTCCGACGGTAGTTGTTAACAATGATGTCTTTGGGCGCGATATCGCAGTAACTAGCTGGGCTATGCCAGTTTTAATTGCTACTTCAGTTCTGTCTGGTCTTTTATTTGCAACCTACGTAAAAGTTGAAAATGTTGTATCAACAGATCGCGAAGCAAAGTTGGGAAGTTTTGGTGGCTTCTTTTCATTTTTGGCAATTGGGTGCCCTGTTTGTAACAAGTTAGCTCTGATTGCCCTTGGATACTCTGGCGCGATTAAGTACTTCGCTCCAGTTCAGCCATACCTAGCTGCAGCAGGTATTGCCTTACTTTTTTATGCACTACGTCAACGTTTAAACAATGAAAATTCTTGTCGAATTTAATAAGAGGAAAAATGAGCACAATCGAATTAACCAAAGAAACATTTGAATCTACAGTTCTAGCCGATGGAATTACCTTCGTTGATTTCTGGGCTGCTTGGTGTGGACCATGTCGAATGTTTGCTCCGGTTTTTGAAGATGCCTCAACTAAGTATCCTGAAATAACATTTGGCAAAGTTGATACTGAAGATCAGCAAGAACTTGCTGCTGCTGCAGGAATTTCTTCAATTCCAACTTTGATGGCATTTAGAGATGGGATCTTGGTTTTCAGCCAACCAGGTGCGCTACCTGCACCATCTTTTGAAGAATTAATCCAAGCGGTTCACGGTCTAGATATGGATGAAGTTCGGGCTGAAATAGCTAAACAAGATAACAAAAGTTAATTTAAATTCTTAAAAGCAAGGGCCCAGATCTATTGATCTGGGCCCTTGTCCACTTTGTCGGGAAGTGGTCTATGGAAGTGTTACCTTGCCATTCTTCATCTTCCAGATGAAGTACTTCTCAAATCCAAGTTTGAATAAGTGATTCTGTGGACCAGGAATCATGACACCATGCTTACGAGGTGGAAGCATTTTGTCAGCAAGGATTAATACACCGTTATTACCGGCATCCATTACACAAACTGCAGGAATGTCACCAAAGTCTTTTTCATGATTTGGAACTTCACCTTTAATTTGTGCAGCAATGTTTTTGGCTGCAGTGTGAGCCATTTGCTCAGTTGGAAAACCAGTCTTTGGAATACCAACTGGAGTTGGAGTTTGCCAAGGAGCTTTAACTGCCGCAGCTAAACCAACTGCATAAATGTCGTCCCACTTTTCAGTTTGGTAAGTAGGTTTCACGGCAATGAAACCAGCATCGTTAGCTAAGCCAGGTGTTTCTTTCAAGAAATCTTGACCAACAAATGGCGGCACGATCATATTGAACTTATTTTCAAGGCGTTCACCATCAGTTAAGACAATTGCGCCATCGTCGATGTAGTCAATTGACTTATCAAGACGGTAATCAATTTTTTCTTTCTTTAGGAACATACCTAGAAGTTGATCACCATGAGGTAATCCACCAATACCAAAGTGACCTAGGAATGGTTCTGACGTTAGGTAGGTTAACTTCACATCTTTCTTAATTCCAGCCTTCTTTAATTGGTAAGAGGTATTAAATAAGAATTCATAAGCAGCACCAAAGCAACTTGCGAATTGGCTTGCGCCAATAACAATGTCTCCAGGGTTGTCTAGGAATTTCTGCCAAGACTTCTCAGTAGATTCGGCACCATCAATTGTGGTGATGCTATTTGAATTCTCTTTATGGCCTTGAATGTATTCAGACTTATCTCTGGTACCTGTAGCAATAACCAAATAGTCATAGTTAAGTGACTTACCATTTGCCAGTTTCACAGTCTTGGTTTCTGGCTCAATCTTGGTAGCTGCTGACAATTCAAAATCAACGCCACCTTTTTCAAATGTTGGTGCAACTTTGAAAGTTAGATCTTTACGCTCGCGCTTTCCAAATGGCAACCAAATAAGTGATGGGTTAAATAGGAAGAAATCACGATCACTAACAACCGTTACGTCGACATCTCCATCAAGTTCATGCATTAGACCTAGTGCGGCGGTAATTCCACCAAAATTGGCACCTAGGACGACTACTTTCTTTTTCATTTCGGCCTCCCGACGGCTCTTTATATTTTTATGTTACGCTTATACCCCTAGGGGTATCAAGAAAATCAGTATGAGACTGATCACAACTTGAAAGAGGCAAAAATGGCTGCAGCAACTAAGAAAATGGCCCATGTGGTTCATGATGAGGATGCACTAACGGAATTCACAAAGCGACTTCGTCGCGCAGAAGGCCAAATCGGTGGGGTGCTTCGAATGGTTGAGGAAGGTCGATCTTGTGAAGACATCGTTCATCAACTTGCTGCCGTTTCTAAAGCTGTGAACAAGGCTGCATTTGGTTTTATCACCGCTGGGCTTTCAGAATGCATCTTGGAAGAAGGCCGTAATACCGAGGAAGTTAAAGATCAGCTTCAAAAATTATTCTTAACAATGGTTTAAGACTGGATATTTAAAAATGAAAAAAATTGTAATTATTGGTGGGGTTGCCGGCGGTATGTCTGCGGCTACTCGTCTTCGCCGTCTTGATCCTGAAGCATCAATCATTGTTATTGAACGCAGTGGATTTGTTTCTTATGCAAACTGTGGTCTGCCTTACTACGTTGGCGGCGTAATTGCTGATCAAGCTTCACTTTTATTACAAACCCCGCAATCGCTAGATGCCAGATTCGAACTCGATGTTCGTGTTGAATCAGAAGTGACTCAGATAAATCGTGATTCAAAGAAATTAACTGTGCAGAAAAAATCGGGTGAAACTTATGAACTCGAATATGACACATTAATTTTAAGTCCAGGCGCTCAACCGATCATTCCACCAATCGAAGGAATTGAGCGTGCTCACACTCTTCGCACCGTAGAAGATGTAACAAGAATTGCAGCTGCTGTAGCAAGTAATCCAAAGTCAGCAGTTGTTATCGGTGGTGGTTTTATCGGTGTTGAATCTGCTGAGAACTTAGTGCACAAAAATATTTCCACCACGATTGTCGAGGCTGCCCCTCAACTTCTTGGTCCCATTGATCCTGAACTTGCAGAACTTGTCCACCATGAAGTTCGTAAACACGAAGTTAATTTAAGACTTGGCGCAGGTGTAACAAAAATTACTGAAAACTCTGTTCAGTTAGCAGACGGTAGTGAAATCGAAGCTGAACTTGTGATCTGTGCGATTGGTGTTAAGCCAGATACCACTTTGGCAAAAGGTTGCGGATTAGAAATTGGTGACCGCGGTGGTATCACGGTCAATGAATTTGGCTTAACGTCTGATCCAAATATTTATGCAATTGGCGATGTTGCTGAAAAGATTGATGCACTAGATGGCGAAGCAACCCTTGTTCCACTTGCAAATATTGCAAACCGCCAAGGACGCGTAGCTGCAGATCACATAATGGGTCGCAAAGTTCGTCCGGTTGCCACAATTGGTACAGCAATCGTCAAAGTTTTTGATCTAACAGTTGCTTCAACCGGTTGGAATGAAAAACGCCTGAAAGCTCGTGGAATCAACTACCAAGCAATTCATACGCACCCGGGATCACATGCCGGTTACTACCCAGGTAGTGAACAAATGGCTCTAAAGCTCCTAGTAACTAAGCCAGATGGAAAAATCCTTGGTGCTCAAGCTGTTGGTGGTGAAGGTGTTGATAAACGTATCGATGTGATCGCTACTGCAATCAGGTGTGAACTACCTGCACCTGAATTGGCTGATCTTGAATTGGCATACGCGCCAC
>JBEGTB010000067.1:0-9312 GCA_041179585.1 Actinomycetota bacterium | reverse complement strand
TTTTCAAGAACGCGATCTTTGTGTTCGCGAAGTGATTCGCCAACTTTTCCCGAAATTTCATCCATTGCCGAAATGATCTTTTCAAGCGAGCCATACTGAACGATCCATTTAGCAGCTGTCTTTGGACCAACACCTGGAACACCTGGCAAGTTGTCACTTGCCTCACCCACCATCGCTGCCAAGTCGCGGTATTGCTCTGGCAAAACGCCGTATTTTTCTTTGACTGCATCAGGGGTCATCAGAACTAAATCAGACATACCTTTGCGTGGATAAAGAACAGTTACGCGCTTATCAATTAACTGGAAAGTGTCACGGTCACCAGAGATGATGCTTACTGGGAAATCACAATGATGCGCAAGGGTGCAAAGGATGTCATCGGCTTCAAAGCCATCAGCTGTAACAACAGGGATGCGAAGTGCGGTCAGAATTTCTTTGATTAACTCAACTTGGCCTTTAAATTCTGGTGGAGTTTTAGCTCTAGTTGCTTTGTAATCGGGATAACGCTGTGATCTGAAAGTGTCACGGGATACGTCAAAAGCTACTGCCACATGTGATGGTTTTTGTTCTTTAAGGACGGCTGCAAACATTGAAGTGAAGCCATAAACCGCGTTGGTGTGCTGGCCACTGGATGTGACAAAATTTTCTGGCGGCAAGCCGTGAAAGGCGCGGTATGCCAGTGAGTGCCCATCAAGGATGAGAAACTTATGAGTACTTGCCACAACACCGATCCTAAAGGGCTACTAGATGACCTCATCCTTTGACGCAACCAAAATGCCACTTGGCGCTCTTGCTGACCGAATGGGCATCAAAATAATCAGTGCTGATGCCAATGAAATTGTTGGCACAATGCCAGTTGAAGGCAACACCCAGCCTTACGGAATTTTAAATGGCGGCGCTTCCATGGTTTTGGTTGAAACGTTGGGATCAATTGGCGCAATGATCCATGCTGGCGAAAATCGAATTGCTGTTGGCATCGACATCAACGGAACCCACCACAAGTCAGGACGAAGCGGTGTTGTAACTGGTGTGGCTAAAGCTGTTTCACTTGGAAAATCACTTGCCACCTACGAAGTGAAAGTTTCAGATGACCAAGGGGTACTACTTTGCTCAGGCCGTATCACCTGCATGCTTCTGGAAAAGAAAGCTAACTAAATGTTTCCTGGCATTGGAACAGTTATCAACCTTGCCACAATCATCATTGGAACAACCGTTGGTGTTTTTCTAGCTCACCGCCTTAAAGAAAACGTGCGCAATGTAGTAACCGATGGTCTTGGTTTAATTACACTGACAAACGGCATCATCAGCGTTTTTGATTTAACTAATCCAGAATTCAAAGGATCTCTTCCACAAGGTGCTTCCCTACTTGTTCCACTTGGCGCACTACTACTAGGTGGAATCACTGGATCAGCACTAAGGATTGAGGATCGCCTTAATAACTTTGGTGATAACTTGCGAAAGCGCTTTGCTAAAAGTGAATCATCAGGTCGATTCACTGAAGGTTTTGTATCGGCTTCCCTATTGTTCGGTGTTGGACCACTTGCCATGATGGGATCAATAAATGATGGCCTTGGTAATGGCATCGATCAATTACTTTTGAAATCAACCCTCGATATGTTTGCTGCGATGGCATTTGCCGCATCATTTGGCTGGGGCGTTGCCGCATCAATCATTCCAGTTGGTCTGCTTCAAGGTGCTTTCACAGTTTTAGGAATGATGCTCGGTTCATTTATTAGCCCACTTCAAATAATCACTATCAACATTGTTGGTGGGTTGCTGCTAATTGGAATTGGAATTAACTTACTTCGAATTCGCCATGTGCCAGTTGGTGACATGTTGCCAGCATTAATCTTTGGACCGTTGATTGTGGCGTTAATCAGCTAATCAAAATTAGTTAACAGAGCTACAAATAAAAAAGACCCGCGATTGGCTCGCGGGTCTTTTTTATTAGATTTAATCTATTTTTAATGTCCACCAAGGTAGGCATTAACAACGCGTTGGTCATTAGCCAAATCGCTTGCATTGCCTTCCATGTTTAGGTGACCTGATTCAAGAACGTATGCGTAATCTGCAATACGAAGTGCAGCTAGCGCATTTTGTTCAACCAATAGAACTGTTGTTCCGTTGTCACGAATCTTTTGGATTGTGTCGAAAATTAGGTCAACTAGAACTGGTGCAAGACCCATTGATGGTTCATCCAAAATTAGAAGTTTTGGTTGACCCATTAGAGCGCGACCAACAGCAAGCATTTGCTGTTCACCACCTGACATAGTGCCGGCTTTCTGGTGAATACGTTCTTTCAAACGTGGGAAAAGGTTAAGCACCATTTCCTGATCAGCTTTGATGCCAGCAGTATCTTTGCGAAGGAAAGCACCTAGGTCTAGGTTTTCTTCAACTGTCATTCGAGGGAAGATACGACGACCTTCTGGTGATTGACAGATGCCCTTAGCTACAACTTCGTGGCCTGGTGTGCCGTCGATGCGCTCACCTTTGAAAGTGATTGAACCTGACTTTGGCTTAAGTAAACCGCTGACGGTTCGAAGGGTGGTTGATTTACCAGCACCGTTTGAACCGATCAAAGTTACGATTTCACCTTCGCGAACTTCAAGGGTTAAACCCTTGACTGCTGCGATTGCGCCGTAAGAAACGTGTAGGTCTTTAACATCCAGCATTACTGGAGTTGATTTGCGTGCCATTACTTGCTCGCCTCCGATCCGCTCTTACCTAGGTAAGCTTCGATAACTCTTTGGTTTGACTTGATTTCTTCAGGTGAACCTTGAGCAATGTTTTGACCTTGGTCAAGAACAGTGATTCGTTCAGAAACCTTCATCACAACGCTCATGTCGTGTTCAATTAACAAAATTGAAACGCCACGTTCGTCACGAACTCGGTGCACAAAGTCAACGAATGCCTTTGATTCCTGAGGGTTCATACCCGCAGTTGGTTCATCCAGTAGCAAAACCTTTGGACGAAGTGCTAACGCACGCGCAATTTCCAAGCGACGCTGATCGCCGTATGAAAGGTTGCGAGCGTATTCGTTAGTTGTTCCACCGATACCCACGAAGTCAAGAAGTTCTTGAGAGAATCGACGGCCTTCTTCTTCTTCAGCACGTTGTTTCTTTGTGCGGAAAGTAGTTGAAAGAACGCCAGCTTTCATGTGTGAGTGCATCGCAACCATGACATTTTCCTGCGCGGTCATTAGACCGAATAAGCGAATGTTCTGGAATGTACGAGCCATACCACTTGCCGCAGTTTTATGCGGGGCTTGACCGGTGATGTTCTTGCCGCCATAAATTACTTGGCCGCTAGTTGGGTCATAAAGACCAGTTAGCACGTTGAAAAATGTTGTCTTGCCAGCACCGTTAGGGCCAATCAAGCTAACAATTGATCCTTCTGGAATGGTGAACGAAACATTGTCAACGGCAACTAGACCACCGAATACAACGCTAATGTTCTGCGCATCAAGGACAGGCTTACCAGTGAGACTCATTAGTGTGCTCCTTCCTTGTGTTCAACAAAGTCAACAGAATCTAGATCCTCTTCATGCATGATGATTCGGGTACGTGCTTCTGGAATGAAACCTTCACGACGGAAAAGCATCATCAGTACAAGCAATAGACCGAATACGAAGAAGTTGTATGACGGGAAGTTGATGTTCGTTCCAGCAGCTTCGTTAAAGACGCGGCCGAATTGCACCAAACCAGTTGAGTTAACCCATGACAGCAAGATTGCGCCAACGGTTACACCCCAAACGTTACCCATACCACCAAGGACCACCATTGAAAGAATGATGATCGATACTGCGAAGTTGAAGCGTTCAGCGAATACACCGTTAACCAAAGTTGTGAACGCTGCACCACCGATACCACCTGAAATAGCGCCAACTGCATAAGAAGCCAGTTTGGTGCGCATAAGTGGAACGCCCATCATTGAAGCGGCTAATTCATCTTCGCGGATTGCAAGCCAAGCACGACCTAAACGACCGTCGCGTAGACGGATCGATAAGAAGATCATGAATGCTGCAAGTCCCGCGTAAATCAAGAACTTAGGCGCAAGATCGAATACACCAAGTTCCAATCCACCGAAGCGAATGTTGTCGATTGGAGTAATACCTTTAGTTCCGTTAGTCCAGTTCTGGCCAGCGATGTTTTCACCGTTAATAAAGAACTGCGGAATGATTTCACCGAAACCAAGTGTTACAAGTGCAAGGTAGTCACTCTTAAGGCGAAGTGTTGGTGCACCGATTATGACACCCCAGATTGCGGTGAAAATACCAGCTGCAATTAACACAAAGGCAAAGTTAAGGTGAATACCTTCAGGTAAGCCTGGTGGCGGTGTACCAAAAACATTGACGTTCTTGGTGTACCAGAAACCAGACATTAACCAGCCAGCAACGTAACCACCAAGTGCCCAGAATGCTACGTAACCTAAGTCAAGCAGACCGGCATAACCAACCACAATGTTTAGGCCAAGTGCCATCAGTACGAATACTGCTGCTTCACCTAATGAGTTAAGTGGAAGCCAGTTGTTAAAAAATGTGCGAACTTCTGGATTAGCACCTGGAAGAACAAACTTGTAGATAGCAAAGATCACCAAAACTGAAACAGCAAGGCCGATCGACCACTTCTTGTTTGTGTTATCTAGTGCTAAATGTGCAGGAGCTTGTTTAGACATGTCACACCTTTTCTTTCTGTGAAACGCCAAGCAAACCTGCTGGACGGTAAACCATTAAAAGAATCAAAATGATGAACACCATTGACTGGCTCCATTTTTGACCTGGACCATTTGGCAAACCATCGTTTAGACCCTGGATTAGACCGATCAAAATACCGCCAAGTACAGCGCCGTAAAGATTGCCGATACCACCAAGAACAGCTGATGTGAATGCGATCAGGCCTAATTGGAAACCTAGGTTGTAGGCCACGTTGCCAACTGTCTGGGCATACATCAAGCCAGCGGCACCTGCCATCGCACCACCAAGTGCGAAGGTAAATGAAATGGTCTTATCGACATTGATACCCATAAGACGTGAAGCATCTTTATCCTGCGCAGTAGCACGCATTGCTCGGCCTTGACGGGTTTTGTTAACCAAAGTAACTAAAAGAATTAGCAACGGAATGGTCAAACCGTAAATTGCAAAGGTTTCGTGCGGAATTGTTACGCCGGCAACTTCCATTGAGCCATCTGAAATTACAGTGGCGAAGTTACGTGGAGCTGAACCATTCCATTGAAGACCAATGAATTGGAAGATGAAAGAAACACCCACTGCGGTAATCAGTGGTGCAAGTTTTGGTGCGTTGCGAAGTTTTCGGTAAGCCAGGCGCTCAACAGTTACGTTGATCACCGCACCGAAAATCATGGCACCTATCAAAACTAAGAAGACATACAAGAGATGGCCAGAACCCGGACCTTCAATTTCAAGTACGTCAACCAACATGAAGGTACTGAACACAGCCGAGAGCATGAACAAATCACCATGGGCGAAGTTGATCAACTCGATAATGCCGTAAACCAATGTGTAACCAAGCGCGATAAGTGCGTAAAGCGCGCCGTTGTTTAAGCCGTAGATCGCAATTGTTGCAAAGAGTGCTGGGTCAGAAATTAAATTTCCACCAAGCCACCAAGCCACACCACCAATAATGAATGCAAGTGAAGCTCTGGTGAGTATTTTGCTCACGCTGACCTTGGCAGCAGCTTTTGTCGCCGTTGACATCTTTAGGGTCTCCCAAGAGTAAGAGTTATTTGAAGTAAATCTAGTGGTAACTAGGTGTTAAGTCACCAGTAACCCAGAGATTTACTTAGTTATTTTTAATAAGGCTTTTTATTGAGTTTTATGAATTTTTATTGCTTTATTTCAGGTAATTGGCCGGGATTAGTTGCCTAATCCCGGCCAATCAGTATCTGATTTCTCAGACTGACTTAATGGTTATCCAATTATTGGATTGCCCATGGCATTACGTCAGTTTCAGCGCCACCAGTCATGATCTGAATGGTAACTGTCTTAGTTGTGACGTCACCTGATGCTGGATCAATCTTGATTTCAGCGCCAGTTACAGCCTTGTCAGCTGGGATGGTGATGCCTGCGCCACCGAATACTGCGTCATTGACACCCTTACGAGTACCGTCTGATGCTTCGATTGCAGCAAGGATTACCTGTAGTGCAGCGCCACCGTAGATTGAGAATGAACCTACTGGCTTTGCGCCGTACTTAGCTTCGTATGCCTTCACGAAATCAGCAGCACTACCACCAGCAGCAAGAATGCCGTCCTGTGATAGACCGGTGAATGAAAGCAATAGGCCTTCAGCTTCTGGAAGTGCCTGTAGATCAGGGTAACCAGTGAAACCGTCTGGAGCCATTGTTACGAATTCAGTTGCAGCGCCAAGAACCTTTGCAGAATCCTTAACTAGCTGACCACCGTTGTTGTCGTAGATACCTGAGAAGTAAATACAGTCAGCGCCAGCAGCCTTAACTTTTTGCATTTGAGCTGTGTAGCTGGTCTGCTTTGCATCCCATGCTTCGTCAACTACAACTTCAACACCCTGCTTGGTTAGTTCAGCAACAACTGCTTTAGCTAGACCTTGGCCGTATGTTTGGTTGTCGTTAAGAACAGCACACTTTGTTACCTTCTTTTCCTGGGCTAGGTACTGAGCAGCAGCTGTACCCTGGAAATCATCTGAAGTAACAACGCGAGCGTATGAACGCTTGCCTGTTGGGTAGAACTTGTCAGGCTCGCCTGGATCCCAAGTCTTTGTTAGACCAGGGTTGGTGTTTGCGTGAGACACCATAAGCATTGGACCATCTGGTGCCTGGTTTAGTACAGGAACGATGATTTTTGCACAACCTGAGTTGTAGGTACCCATAACAGCAACTTCAGCAGCGTTAGCTACGTGATCTTGAGCGTTCTTTGCACACTGTGCATCGTCCCAAGCACCTTTAGCAGCTGTTGAGTTATCGTATTCTTTGAATTCGATAGTGTAGTCGCCAACTTTGTAGCCAATCTGTTCTAGGTACAGCTTGATTACGTTGTTAGTTGATGCAGATGCATCAGCTGATGAGCCTTGTAGTGGAAGATCACTTGAAATAACAAGTGTCTTTCCGCCGCCACTGCTGCTATCGCTTGAGCCACCACAGGCAGCTAGAGCAAGAGCTGAAGCAACAACCAAGGCACCGATTTTTACCGGCTTGATCATTTATTTTCCTCTCGAAAGAAACCCATTAATTTAGTTAACGGGCAGGTATGAAAATACCCTGATATTCATAACTATGGCTAGCCCTAGGGCCAGATTTAGCCACATAGTTATTAACCCGTTACCTAATAGTTCTTTAGTGATTTATGCCAAAACGCGCTTTAAATCGGCCCTAATTTGGTTAATTAGCGCTGTGAAAATCAAGGTATGACTCATGTATTTCCACTTTGAACTAGGAATATGTGCCTAGTCGGGCTGACAAGATTTGAACTTGCGACCCCTTCACCCCCAGCGAAGTGCGCTACCAAACTGCGCTACAGCCCGCGATAAACGTTTACTTTACCGTTTGCGTCGTTCGCGAATTCGAAGGTTGATGATGATTGGTGAACCAACAAATCCAAATTGCTCACGGAATCTGCGCTCAACAAAGCGACGGTATCCAGCCTCAATAAAACCAGATGTGAACAATATAAATACTGGAGGGGCCACACTTGCTTGAGTGCCAAACAAAATCTTTGGCTGCTTACCACCACGAACTGGGTGCGGGTGTCCGGCAACAATTTCAGACAAGAAAGCATTTAGTTGACCAGTTGGCACACGTGTTTCCCAACCCTCAAGAGCTGCGTTTAGCGCAGGGACCAATCGGTCTTTATGCCAGCCAGTTTTAGCGCTGAAGTTAATCCGTGGTGCCCAGCCAACTTGAACCAGCTGGCGATCAATTTCTTTTTCCAGATAAAAGCGGCGCTCATCATCAAGTAGATCCCACTTATTAAAAGCAATAACTAGCGCTCGCCCAGATTCAACAACCATCGAAATAATGCGCAGGTCTTGTTCGGTCATTGGTTCGCTGGCATCAAGCAGCACTACGGCAACGTCAGCTTTATCTAGGGCAGACTTGGTGCGAAGCGTGGCATAGAACTCATGACCACTTGCCTGCTTGACTTTCTTTCGAATACCTGCGGTATCAACAAAGATCCACTCTTGGTCACCCAAAGTAATCAGTTCATCAACTGGGTCAACGGTTGTTCCAGCAACGCTTGAAACAACTGATCGTGACTCGCCAGCTAAAGCGTTTAACAAACTTGATTTACCAACGTTTGGTTTACCTAGGAGTGCTACGCGGCGAGGACCACGGGGTCTGGCTTGAGTTGATCCTTCTTCGGGAAAACGCTTAATGATTTCATCAAGTAGGTCACCTGACCCACGGCCATGAAGTGCTGAAACTGGATAAGGCTCACCTAGACCAAGTGACCACAACTGACTAGCTTCGGCTTCAGTTCGTTCATCATCAACTTTGTTGGCAACCAAAATCACTGGAACTTTGGCACGGCGCAATACTTTAACCATGGCTTCTTCACTGCCAGTTGCGCCAACCGTTGCATCTACAACGAATACGACAACATCACTTGATGTGATTGCTCGCTCGGCTTGGGCTGAGATCTGCTCGCCCATACCTTGGGCATCTTTTTCCCAGCCACCAGTGTCAACGACAATAAATGATTTGCCATTCCACTCTGCTTCATAGCGAACACGGTCCCGGGTAACACCTGGGATATCTTCAACAACAGCTTCACGGCGGCCAATTAATCGGTTAACCAAAGTTGACTTACCTACGTTTGGTCTACCAACCACGGCAACAACTGGAAGTAATTCAGGTTCGCTTAAGAACTCTTCGACTTCTTCATTGGTAACGCCAAGTTGGGCCAGCAATTTTTCATATGCAGCATCATCTAGATCTTTGATGTTTTCCGGAATCTCAACTGAGTCATCAATTTGGGCGTCGGTACCCAAAGGTTCATAAATGAAGTCATCGTCGTTAGTTGTCATCAGCTAAACCCTTAATCAGACCTAATACGTGATCGACAACCTCATCTAAATTCATGTGAGTGGTGTCAAGAAGTGTGGCATCAGCTGCCATTTCAAGTGGTGACACTTTGCGGGTGCTATCTGCTTGATCGCGCTTCACCAGTTTTTCTTGGGTTGTGCTTACATCTTGGCCATTTTCGGCAGCTCGTCTAGCAGCCCTAGCTTCTGGATCAGCGGTTATATAAAGTTTCAAACTGGCATCTGGCAAAACCACAGAACCTATGTCACGGCCTTCAACCACAATGCCCTTTGGTGCATCCT
>JBEGTB010000066.1:0-36438 GCA_041179585.1 Actinomycetota bacterium | reverse complement strand
GTTGCGAATGTACGTGAAACACCATACTTAACGTCTTCACAGGTTACGGCTTGGCCGTCTTCCCACTTAACGCCATCTTTGATGGTGAACTCCCAGGTCTTTCCACCATCTGGTGTTGTACCTGTGTCAGTTGCAAGGTCAGCAACTAGCTGGCTTGCTTCATTGTTATCCGCACTCAGTGTGTACTGAGTAAGGGTGCGGTTAAGGTACCCGCTAGCAAAAGCTAGGTCCTCACCTGTGTAGTTGCGCTGCGGGTCTAGGTGCGCGAACTGCTCAGCTTCAGTTAAGAAGGTAAGAGTTCCGCCCTTTGTACCTGCAGACGCACCGTCGCTGCTGCTCCCACCGCAAGCGGTAAGCACAAGAGCTAACGACACCACACCAACGCCGAAGCGGATGCTGGTCGATTTCTTCATGGTTTGTCCTCCATTTGTTTTGTTCGAGCTCGAACATTTGTGATTCTTTCGAATCGATCTTTTTTCTTCGGCCGAAGAGAAAAGAAGTTTTATGTACGCCCACTCTTTGGATCAAGCGCATCTCGCAATGCATCACCCAATAGATTGAACGACAAAACTGCAGCCAACAACATAGTTAGCGGTACGAAGAAATAAAAAGGATCTACCGTGAAGTAGCCCACTGATTCTTCAAGCATTGAGCCCCAGGTTGGTGTTGGCGGTACAACTGAAATACCTAAGAAAGCCAAAGTGGCTTCTGCGCCAATTAATCCTGGCATTGCGATTGTTGTGTAAACCAGAATCGGAGCCCACAAGTTTGGTAACAATTCTTTAAAAACAATTCGACGATTATTTGAACCAATTGAAATAGCCGCTTCAACAAATTCACGTTCACGAAGCGATAACACCTGTCCACGAACAATGCGTGCAAGATATGGCCAACCAAAAACGCTTAAAACGAGAATCAAAGTGGTTACACGCGATGGATTTCCAGAAGGAACACCAATTGCTTGCAAACGTTGTTCGATCACCGGTGACATAGCAATGATCACAAGCAGTAATGGAAATGCAATTGTGATATCCATAAAACGACTTAAGAATGAATCAAGTTTGCCGCGAGAATTGCCAGCAACAATTCCAATAATTGTTCCCATAGTGACCGTAATTAAAGTTGCACTTCCGGCAATTAATAAGGACACGCGTGAACCGTAAAGTAATCGAGCCAGCACATCACGTCCGGTTAGTGGTTCAACCCCAAGCGGGTGCGCTAAGGAAACGCCACCCCACTTGCCATTTGGTAGCCCACCATTGTCACTGATTGCACTTGAATCAAATGAATAAGGATCAACGCCGATTAGCTTGCTAATAAGAGGGCCGAAAGCTGCAATAAAAATAATGAATAAAAGAACTGAAAGGCTAATCATCGCCACGCGATCGCGACGCAAGCGCATCCAGGCGATTTCTCTTAAACTTCGGCCAACAATTGCTTGACCGTCTGCAGGCATGACTTCAGCCACGGTGTTATCCGCAGTGCCCGTCAAATTAGTCAATTAAGCAGCCCTCGAGATTTCTATCTAGGTCAGTTTATTGGTTGTTTCTGTATGACAATTTCAGGGAATAACCCTAGGCAAAACCTACAAATTAAAGGATTACTCGTCTGATTTTGGATTTATACCGATGTTCACTAAGTCGTAGTTTGAACCCAATGCCTGTTGAACATACACATTTGAAAGGTACGAAGGGCGGAACAGAATTACATTGTCACTTGAAATTGGAATGTAGGTGACGGTTTGGGCAACGAGCTCTTCAATTTTTTTGTTTACACCAGCAAAATCTTCGGTCTGACCAAACTCAATTGAATCAAGTAGCGCGTTGATTTCATTATCTGAGATCTGTGGCAGGTTCTGATTATTCATAACTTTAATTTTGCGACCATCGACAAGTGGTGCCCAGAATGAAAGCGGTGAGTTAAAGTCTGGTGCCCAACCAAGTGCCACAAGTCCAACACCGTTGGTTCTTGCATTTTCCGGAGAACCAATTCCAGTTGTTAAATAAGTTGCAAAATCATCAAATGGCAGCGCTTCAACAACGATGCCAATTTGGCCAAGACTTTGTTGAAGTACTGAATAAACCTGAGGGCCAGTTCCAAGTTGAGCGAAAGCAAATTTAACTGTGAACCCATCTGGATAACCACACTCAGTTAATTTACGTTTAGCGCCATCTAAATTCCCAGTGAAATCTTTACCGGTTGGGTATGGATTGAAATTCTTTTGATAGCCAGCAATGTTTGTTGGTGTCATGGAATTAGCAACCACTGAAACATCTGTTCCACCGTGAGTTGCAGCTAAGGCTGTTTTATTGAGTGCAAATGCAATAGCTTCCCTGCATGGTTTTCGATCAAGCGGTGCGACATTTGGCAAAATCGCCAAATAGTTCGTGTATCCAATAGTTGGGTTATCAACTTGGGTTCGCAGCTCTTTATCTGCCAGAGCATAACTACGCCCCGTTGCACCTAATCCGCTATCAATACGCAGATCGACATCGCCATTCTTAACCGCATCATCAAGAGCACCGGTGTCACGCCAAATTGTCCAATCAATTTGATCAACTAACGGGAATCGGATTGGATCGGAATCTTGGTTCCATTGATCATTGCGCACAAATTTATAGACGCCATTTTCAACACTTACTTTGAACGGACCGCTTGCTAATGGACTATCACTATATGAAACACCAGCAAGTCGCAGGTTGTTGTCATGTTTTTTGGAAATAATTCCAAAGTTCACAGTTGCCAAAATTTTGTCGAATTCAGCGAAACTGCGCGTTAAACGGATTACTACAGTTTTTTCATCCGGAGTTGTGATGTTTGGCAGTTCACCAGCTTCTGCAACATAAGGTCCTAAATAATCTGGGCTACCGATCGCACAAGTTGAAAGCAGGCAAAGAATTTCATTTGAAACTGGGCTTTGCAATAAATCATCGAACAATCTGGCGAATGAAAACTTCACATCTTCGCTTGTAATTGAGGTGCCATCTTGCCATTTCAGATCATTACGTAATGTGAACGTCCAAACTTTGTTCTCTTCAGTCACAACTGGTGAAGCAACTGCTAAATCCGGCACCGGCTCCAGTCCTGCAGTTCCAGGTTTGCCTGAATAGGAAAGTAAGTTTCGGGTAAAAAGTCTCTGAATTACCCCGCACCATGAATCAAAAGTTTGAACCGGATCAAGCGAATCGCATTCTCTAACCGAGCCAACTTTTAACAATCCACCGGTTTGCTCAATTGAGCCAACCGCACGGTCAAGCGCCGCGTTGTATTCCGGGGCTGAAGTGGATCGTTCCGTGGATGAGGACATTCCAGTCAAGAGCAAAATTAAAACGGCAGCGTATGCACTGAATTTACGAACTCGTGACGACTTCGTAAATGCAATAAATTTTGCTTTCACGGGCTACTACTTTGTTTGGCGGGCGGCGCGATCGCGATCGGTTTTAGCTAAATGGACCTTACGGATGCGCACAGCTGACGGTGTAACTTCAACACATTCGTCTTCGCGACAGAATTCAAGTGCTTGTTCCAGGCTTAGTAACTTTGCTGGTACCAATCGCTCAAGTTCATCACCAGTTGCTGAACGAACGTTAGTCAGTTTCTTTTCCTTACAGATGTTCACATCCATGTCATCCTGGCGAGCATTTTCACCGATGATCATGCCTTCATAAACTTCAACACCTGGGCTAACGAAGAGAGTTCCGCGTTCTTGTAGGCCAAAACATGCATAAGACGTAACAGCGCCCTTGCGATCTGAAACCAGTGATCCTGTTGGACGAGTACGTAATTCGCCAAACCAAGGTTCGTACTTTTCGAAAATATGGTGAAGTAAACCAGTACCACGGGTTTCAGTTAAGAATTCAGTGCGGAAACCAATTAAGCCGCGGGCTGGAACTAAATATTCCATGCGAACCCAACCAGTGCCATGGTTAACCATTTGTTCTAAGCGACCTTTACGAAGACCAAGTAGCTGAGTAACTACGCCAACATAATCTTCTGGAACGTCGATAGTTAAGCGTTCCATTGGTTCATGTAGTTTGCCGTTAATCATTTTGGTAACAACTTGAGGCTTACCAACAGTTAATTCGTATTTTTCACGGCGCATAAGTTCAACAAGAACTGCAAGCTGTAATTCACCGCGGCCTTGAACTTCCCAAGTGTCCGGGCGTTCTGTATCAAGTACACGAATTGAAACGTTACCGATTAGTTCTGCATCAAGACGAGTCTTTAATAAACGTGCAGTTACCTTGGTTCCAGTTTCACCCGCTAGTGGTGAAGTGTTGATACCGATTGTCATCGAAATTGATGGTTCATCAACAGAAATAACTGGAAGCGGAACTGGATTGTCTGCATCAGCCAAAGTTTCACCGATGGTGATGTTTTCAAAACCAGCTACCGCAATAATTTCACCCGGACCAGCTGATTCTGCTGGAACACGTTCAAGTGCTTGGGTAACCAAAAGTTCAACAACTTTTGCTTTTTCCATCGATCCGTCGGCTTTACACCAAGTTACGGTCTGACCTTTTTTAATAGTTCCGTTGTGAACGCGACATAGAGCTAAGCGGCCTAAGTAAGGAGAAGAGTCCAAGTTAGTTACGTGAGCTTGCAGTGTTGCTTCTGGATCATAAGAAGGTGCCGGCACAGTATTAATAAGTGTGCGGAAGAGTGGTTCTAGATCTTCCTCTTCTGGCATGCCGCCATCTGTTGGCCGAGTTAGTGATGCACGACCAGCTTTAGCTGATGCGTAGACGATTGGGAATTCAATTTGAGATTCATCAGCGTCTAAGTCAAAGAAAAGTTCATAAGTTTCATCTACAACTTCAGCAATGCGCGCATCCGGACGATCGACCTTATTTATAACAAGGACCACTGGAAGTTTCTTTTCAAGTGCCTTGCGAAGAACGAAACGAGTTTGCGGAAGTGGGCCTTCACTTGCGTCTACCAAAAGCAGTACACCATCAACCATCTCGAGACCACGTTCGACTTCGCCACCGAAGTCAGCGTGACCTGGGGTGTCGATGATGTTAAGTGTTACGCCATCTGGTGCTGCAGGTCCGGTGTAGCTAACTGCTGTGTTTTTGGCAAGGATTGTGATGCCCTTTTCGCGTTCAAGATCCATCGAGTCCATGACTCGTTCATTAACATCTTGGTTTGCGCGGAAAGCACCTGATTGCCAAAGCATGGCATCAACGAGAGTTGTTTTTCCGTGGTCTACGTGGGCAATAATCGCTACGTTGCGAAGGTCGTTACGAATGGCTGATTTGGTCACTGTCGTAAGTGTAACGAACTTTTTTAAGTTGAATTACACCTTATTTATTAGTGCAATTTATTAAACGTTGAATCTAAATTCGACTACATCGCCATCTTTCATGATGTAGTCCTTGCCTTCCATGCGAACTTTTCCATTAGCTTTCGCTTCGGCAACAGATCCAGCTGCAACTAAATCGTCAAAAGCAACAACTTCGGCTTTGATGAATCCCTTTTGGAAATCAGTATGAATAACACCAGCTGCTTCAGGTGCTGTTGCACCTTTTGGAATTGTCCAGGCGCGAGATTCTTTCGGTCCAGCTGTTAAATAAGTCTGCAAACCTAAAGTGTTGAATCCAACTCTGGAAAGAACAGAAATGCCACTTTCCTTCTGTCCAACTGATTGAAGTAACTCAAGCGCTTCATCGTCTGGAAGCTCAGAAAGTTCGGCTTCTAATTTTGCATCAAGAAAAACAGCTTCAGCAGGTGCGATTAGCGCACTGAGTTCCTTCTTAAGTGCTTCATCGGCAATTTCATCTTCATCTAAATTGAAAACATAAAGAAATGGCTTTGCAGTCAAAAGGAATAGCTCACGGATAGGTGCGGCATCTAAACCTGATGAAAATATTGTCTGGCCTTTATTTAGAATTTCAGCCGCTTTTTCAGCGGTGGCTAATACTTCAGCTTTTGACTTATCTTGCTTGGCTTCCTTAGTTAATCGCGTTATCGCTTTTTCAAGTGTCTGTAGATCAGCCAAGATCAATTCAGTATTTATAGTTTCAATATCTGAACTTGGTGAAATCTTTCCATCGACGTGAACTACGTCTGGATCTTTAAAGGCACGTATAACTTGGCAGATTGCATCAGATTCACGAATGTTTGCCAGGAATTTATTTCCTAAACCTTCGCCTTCACTTGCACCACGTACGATGCCTGCGATATCAACGAAAGTTACGGTCGCTGGCAATATTTTTTCAGAGCCAAAAATTTTTGCTAAGACTTCTAATCTGGCGTCAGGAACTGCAACAACACCCGTGTTTGGTTCGATTGTGGCGAATGGGTAATTTGCAGCCAGAACATTATTTTTGGTTAGAGCATTGAACATTGTTGATTTACCTACGTTTGGTAAACCCACGATTCCAATAGTTAGCGCCACGGGTCATAAGCGTAGCCTAAAAACTAAAGTTCCCAATTCTGGGTCTTAACTAGCGGTAACTTAATACCTATGTCTGAAAATACAACTGTAAGAACCCCGGGCAAACATGGGTGGACTTACCAAGGTGTTTTCATACTTATGTGGGTTTCACTTTCTGTTGCCATGCTGTTCGATGCGCTGGTAAATCGAAAAGTGGATTTGATTTCCAATGTGACTTTATTAATTGCAAGTCTGATAGCTGGTTGGAAAGTTCGCACTAACGATTACCAAGCAGCAATTTGGGCACCGGCATTAGTTTGGTTTGTAACCTTAATGACAGTCGGTCAATTAGCCCCTAAGCGCGGCGGAAGCATGATTCGAGAACAAATTCTGCACATTGCATACGGATTAGCAGCACATGCTGGCTGGATTCTTGGCGCAACAATTCTTTCGGGTGCCATCGCCATTGTTAGGCGCGGGCGGAACCTTTAAGGTCACGCCGCAATTCTGGTGGCAACGCAAAAGTTAGTTTCTCCACTGACGTTTCAAATTCTTCAACCTGCGAATAGCCTCTTGCATCAAGCCACTCAAGGACATCCTTAACTAATATTTCTGGAACAGATGCACCACTTGATAGGCCAACTGTGTCAACGCCAGCAAACCAGTCTTCAGAAATTTCGTTTGCACCATCCACGCGTTTTGCTGCTTTTGCTCCGGCTTCAAGGGCAACGTCAACCAAGCGAACAGTGTTTGAAGAGTTTGCCGAACCGACTACAAGCATTAAGTCACACTTAGCTGCAATTTCCTTCACTGCGGCCTGACGGTTTTGCGTCGCATAGCAAATGTCATCACTTGGTGGATCAATGAGTTGAGGAAACTTTTCACGCAACTTATGAACTGTTTCTAAAGTTTCGTCAACAGAAAGTGTGGTTTGCGATAACCACGCAACCGGACGATTCGGATCAATTTCAACTTCGGCAACTGCCTCTGGGTTTTCCACCAAAATCATATGCTCCGGAGCTTCACCCATAGTGCCTTCAACTTCTTCATGACCTTCGTGGCCAATTAAAAGAATCTGATAATCATCGTGCGCAAATCGTTTTGCTTCGGAATGAACTTTGGTTACAAGTGGACAGGTTGCATCAATCGTGCGAAGGCTGCGAACTTCAGCTTCTTGGTGAACCGCTGGTGAAACACCGTGGGCTGAAAACACAACTGTTGCGCCTTCTGGAACTTCGTCAGTTTCATTAACAAAGATTGCACCTTTGGCTTCAAGTGAACTAACGACAAACTTGTTATGCACGATTTCTTTGCGCACATAAATTGGTGCCCCGTAATGAGCTAACGCTTTTTCAACCGTTACAACAGCGCGGTCAACACCGGCGCAGTAACCACGAGGCTTTGCAAGTAGAACTCTTTTAGAAGACACGAACTAATGGTAACTGACTACAACCTGTGCAATCTAATACAGGCAGAATGTACTTGTGTCCACCAATGATGAACCAAAACTAGGCGCCAGCGCTGAAGCGCCATTTGCGGTGCACCAGGTCAGCATGTTTGTTAGCGATTGGATAAGCCGACTTGGATCGGTTTGGGTTGAGGGACAGCTGATCGAAGTTAAGCCAAATAAAGGCTTGGCTTACTTAACTCTTCGCGACGTTCAAAGCGAAGAAGTATTGAAGATGTACATGCAATCAAGTGCATTTGCTCAGATCACACCAAAACTGGAAGCTGGTGCTCGCGTTGTAGCTGAAGCCAAGGCTGATTGGTGGCCTAAACGCGGATCAATGCAGTTTAAAGTTTTTCAACTTCGCTCGGTTGGTCTTGGCGAACTTATGGCAAGACTTGAGGCACTGAGAAATATTTTGGCAAGTGAAGGACTTTTTGATCCAGAACGTAAAAAACCACTTCCATTTTTACCAAGACGCATTGGATTAATCTGTGGCAAAAATAGCGATGCAATGCACGATGTCATAAAAAATGCACAGAGGCGTTGGCCTGATGTTGAGTTTGTTGTTCGTGAAGTTGCTGTGCAGGGTGCAACAGCTGCTAAAGCTGTTTCCACTGCCCTTACTGAACTTGATGCAATTGACGATGTTGACGTAATTGTGATTGCTCGTGGCGGTGGTTCATTTGAAGATTTATTGCCGTTTAGCGATGAGGGCCTTGTTCGATTGGTTGCCAAATCAAAAACACCAATCGTTTCTGCAATTGGCCACGAAGAAAACAGACCGCTACTTGACTATGTTGCAGACTTCCGAGCTTCAACACCAACAGACGCCGCAAGAAGAATTGTTCCTGATGTGGTGCAAGAGTTAGCAGATTTAAGAAATGCTCGAATACAAATTAATCAACTCATGAATAGCAAGCTTGATTACCTGATGCATCAGCTTCAATTAGTACTAGCAAAACCAGCTTTGGCTCATCCAAGTGAACTGATTGACCAGCGACTTGAATTTAATCAACAAAAACGTGATTCAATTCTTCGAGTTATTAAAAATAAGATCGCAATTGAATCAACTGGATTGGTCGGATTAAAAACAACGTTGCGCGCCCTTTCACCTCAGGGCACTTTAGAGCGTGGTTATGCAATTGTGCGAGATGAAAAAGGGCAAGTAGTTAGCTCGTCAAAAATTGCGAAAGCGAAAAGTATATTGTCGATTAAATTTGCCGACGGTTCAACTGAAGTTGAGCCGAAGAATTAATCTTCAGATGAATTTGGGCGAAGCGCTTCAAGTCTTGCTTTTGCCGCGCTTAATTTAGTTTCACAAATTGCAGCGAATTTTTCGCCTTGTTCCCATAGCGACACCATGTCATCTAGTGGCAAATCTTTATCTTCCAATTTTGAGACGACTTCATCTAAGGCAGCTTTTGCCTGTTCGTAAGTCATTTCAGATTTTTCACTAGCCATGTTGCAACTCTACTCGGCGACTTGCAATGAATTAATAAAGTTTTCTAACGCTGCCCAATCTGCAGTTCCAGAAACTACAGTAATTAATTCGCCTTCAGTCTTTACGTAAGAGCGAGTTTCTGGTTTTCTAGACTCACACTTTTGCCAAGAACTACCTGCAATAGTTACTTCTTCACTACAAGTTCCATCATTGGTACTTGCCGATTTAACTTTGCTAAATGTTCCATCACTTTGCCATAGCGAAATGAATTCGTTGTTCTTGCCAGTGAAACCTAAGTACCAACGAGTGTCACCTGATTCACCGTAAGATTCGGCTTCCAACCGAGCGGAAGTAACTGATAAACCTTTTGGAATTACTTTTGGCACTAAAACTGGCCAACTGCTTGTAGCAATCGCATTAGATTTGGCACTTTCAAAATCAACACTTTGCATCAATTCATGTTTTGGTCGCCATGAAACTACTAAAACAACTAAAACGGTGGCAAGGATGGCGCCAAGAGAAAGAATCATGTCATAGGCAGTTTCTCGCCCGCGTTTTTTAGCCATGCATCTATATTGCTAGACCAATCAGGACGTCACAAATTTTCATTTAATCCCAGCGGGTTTAGGCTGGGGTTATGGCTGACTTTAAGTACACCGACATCCTGCCAACTGCCTCTAATGAACCAGAATTTCGGTTGATTACTAAAGATGGGATTTCAACCACCAAAGTTGGCGATAGAAATTTCTTGCAAATTGCTCCTGAAGTTTTAGAAAAGATTGCCTATGAGGCAATCCACGATATTTCTCATTATTTGCGCAGCGATCACCTACAGCAGCTGCGAAACATAATTGATGACCCACAGGCTTCACCGAATGATCGATTTGTTGCAATTGATCTTCTAAAAAACGCAAATATTGCAGCTGGTGGCGTATTGCCAATGTGCCAGGACACCGGAACCGCGATCGTTAGTGCCAAGCGTGGCACCCAAGTACTAGTAGATGGCAATGACGCTGAATACCTTTCTAGAGGTATTTTCGATGCCTACCAGAAACTAAATCTTCGTTACTCGCAATTGTCACCAGTGAGCATGTGGGAAGAAAAAAATACTGGCGACAACATGCCAGCGCAAATAGAAATTTACACTGATACCAAACTTGGCCATGAAACCGAGTATGAATTTTTATTTATGGCAAAAGGTGGCGGCAGCGCCAACAAAAGTTACCTATACCAAGAAACTAAAGCAGTTTTAAACGAATCAAGTTTCATGAAATTCTTAGATGAAAAGCTTCGACTTATTGGAACTAGCGCTTGTCCTCCATACCACTTAGCAATTGTTGTGGGCGGAACTAGCGCAGAGTACGCACTTAAAACCGCAAAATATGCCAGTGCACATTACTTAGATACATTGCCAACTACTGGTGGCAGCGCAGGTAATGGCTACCGGGATTTGGGAATGGAACAAAAAGTTCTCGAACTAACTCAGCAATTTGGAATTGGTGCCCAGTTCGGTGGTAAATACTTCTGTCACGATGTTCGCGTTGTTCGCCTTCCGCGCCATGGTGCTTCATGTCCGATTGCGATAGCAGTTTCCTGTTCAGCAGACAGGCAAGCTATCGTAAAAATAAATGCTGATGGTGCCTGGATTGAAAAATTAGATCGCGACCCAGCTCACTACTTGCCTGAAATTGATGAATCAAAATTGGCCGAAGAAGTTGTGCAAATAGATTTGAACCAACCGATGAAACAGATTCGAGCAACACTTTCAAAGTTGCCTGTTAAAACTCGGGTATCGCTTACCGGGCCAATGATCGTTGCTAGGGATATCGCACATGCTCGAATTCTTTCAATGCTTGAAGATGGCAAACCGATGCCGGACTATTTCAAAGATCACTGTGTTTATTACGCCGGTCCGGCTAAGACACCTGAAGGATACGCATCGGGATCTTTTGGCCCCACTACAGCTGGTCGCATGGACGGGTACGTCGATCGTTTTCAAAAAGCTGGCGGTTCATTTGTAATGCTGGCAAAAGGAAATAGAAGTAACGCAGTTACTAAGGCTTGCCACGAAAATGGTGGCTTCTATCTAGGTTCAATCGGCGGACCAGCTGCTCGACTAGCAAAAGACAACATTAAGAAAGTTGAAGTCCTAGATTTCGAAGACCTTGGTATGGAAGCAGTTTGGAAAATCGAAGTTGAGAACTTCCCAGCCTTTATTGTTGTTGACGATAAAGGAAATGACTTCTTTGCTGAAACAATGAAACCGATCGCGAATCGAATTCCAGTTGGGCCACCTAATTAATTAAGAGGCTTAATTAACGAAGTCCCCATGGCTGCCACCCTCGAGCCAACCAACCTCTATAAGCAACTTGATCCTGCTGCTCACATGTTGCCTGATCAGCAAGTGGTGCAAACTCTAAACCACCATAAGTTTTCCAAAAGTCTGAATTAAATTGCCACTTACCTCGGTACTTACCTTTTGCACCTATCGCCTTGCAATTACCTTTTGACTCTTTTTTGATAACTCGTGCTGCAGTTTTTGATGAAATCCAGACTTCAAAACTCACGCTTGATCGTTGAACTTTTGTCAGCCTGCTCGTTGGATCTGTTGCGCTAACCGCGGAAGTTGCACTTTGACTGCCAATTAACATGAATAGCGCAAGAAGAACTATTTGGATTTGTTTTTTCATCATTTGTCACTCTGCCAAACGAATGTTAGAAAATCCAAGTACTTTTGTGAAAGCACTGTAAATAAAGGCTTACGCCGGCATGTCTTCTAACAAGTCAGTTACTAATGCAGCAATTGGTGAACGTTCACTTCTAGTAAGAGTGACATGCGCAAATAGCGGATGACCCTTTAGTTTCTCAACAACCGCAACCACGCCATCATGACGACCAACGCGTAAATTATCGCGCTGGGCAACATCGTGTGTAAGTACTACTCGGCTATCTTTACCAATGCGCGATAAGACTGTTAACAGAACGTTGCGCTCAAGTGATTGTGCTTCGTCAACGATTACAAATGCATCATGAAGTGAACGACCGCGAATATGGGTTAGCGGCAAGACTTCAAGCATTCCGCGATCCATGATTTCTTCAACGACATCAGGTGTGGTGACAGCTGACAGAGTATCGAAAACTGCCTGAGCCCAAGGTGACATTTTTTCACCTTCACTACCTGGCAAGTATCCAAGTTCTTGACCGCCAACTGCATAAAGCGGACGGAAGATCATTACTTTGCGATGTTGGCGACGTTCCATAACAGCTTCTAATCCAGCACAAAGAGCTAACGCGCTCTTACCAGTTCCTGCGCGACCACCGAGTGAAACGATTCCAATTTCTGGATCAAGTAAGAGATCCAGGGCAATTCGTTGTTCAGCACTTCTGCCGTGAATACCAAATGCTTCACGATCACCGCGTACAAGCTTTAGTTGTTTGTCGGCTGTAACTCGTGCAAGTGCACTTCCACGTTCACTGGATAAGACAACACCGGTATTGCATGGAAGTTCACGCGCTTCTTCATTATCGATAATGTCGACGTCATACAGTTCATCTATATCGCCTGAAGACACCTGAATTTCAGTAAACCCGGTCCAGCCACTTGATGGCACTGTTTCGGCTCTGTACTCTTCTGCTTCCAAACCAACTGCAGATGCTTTAACTCGTAGCGGAAGATCCTTACTTACTAAAACAACAGTGCAGCCTTCATTAGCTAGGTTCTTAGCAACTGAAAGAATTCGGGTGTCGTTGTCACCCAAGCGAAAACCCGCTGGAAGTGATTCTGGGTCTGTGTGATTTAGTTCAACACGAATAGTTCCGCCTTGAGTACCGATTTCAAGCGGTGCATCTAAACGACCATGTTTGATTCGAAGATCATCAAGTGATCGAAGTGCACTTCTGGCAAAGTAGCCAAGTTCTGGGTGAGTTCGCTTACTTTCAAGTTCAGTAATCACCACAACTGGAATTACAACTTCGTGTTCGGCGAATCTAAATAAAGCCCCCGGATCCGATAACAGCACGCTGGTGTCTAAGACATAAGTTCGTCTAGTTGTATCGGATACGCTCACGCAAGGCACCCCAAGTTTCAGTTGTCCTCAAGGGACAGGACCTTCCCCTGTCCTAATAATTGAAAACATATGGCAACGCTCAATTAGCGCTTGCTCGCCACGCCGTAGTAATTATTAACAAATAATGAACTATTCATTGGCGGTTTTTGGAGTCAACTATTCTTACCTGTGTGGGAAAGATTCGTACTGCTCTTGGCGAGATGGCTTATGAGTTATACGGTCATCGAGTTCAGGCTGCTCTGCCAGAGTCTGAACTTCCCAAGCATGTTGGTGTAATCCTTGATGGCAACCGTCGCTGGGCAGCTAACCAAGGTTCAGATACTGCCCATGGTCACAGAGTCGGCGGTGAAAAAATTGCTGAGTTCTTGGGTTGGTGTGAGGAACTTGGAATTGAAGTTGTAACCCTATGGCTTCTTTCAACTGACAATTTAACTCGTGACCAAAAAGAGCTCTCATCTTTACTTTCAATCATTCAAGAAACAATCCAGGATTTAGCAAACACAGAACGTTGGCGAATTAACCCGGTTGGTGCTTTGGATCTTCTTCCTGAATCAATGGCAAATTCATTGCGAAATGTTCAAAGCAGCACTGAAAGCAATTCGGGAATTTTAGTAAACGTGGCAATTGGATATGGCGGTCGCCAAGAAGTTGTTGATGCAGTTAAATCATTGCTTCAAGAACATGCCACTGCTGGATCCTCACTTGAAGCCTTGGCTGAAATTATTGATATCGAACATATTGCCGATCACTTATATACAAAAGGTCAACCGGATCCTGATTTGGTGATTCGCACATCAGGCGAACAAAGACTGAGTGGATTTTTGCTTTGGCAAAGTGCGCATTCAGAGTTCTATTTTGAAGAGGCTTACTGGCCTAATTTCCGCAAAATTGATTTCTTACGTGCCCTTCGCTCATATGCAGCCCGACATCGTCGTTTTGGTTCCTGATGTACATACCGAAGCAATTTGAAGTCTCCGATAGCTCTCAAATAAAAGAATTTGTTGAACATTTTGCCGCTGCAGATTTTGTAACTATCGATGAAACGGGTCAGCCACTTTCAACGCTTTTGCCTGTTCTGTGGGTCGAGGATGGCTCTGAATATGGCCAACTCATAATGCACATATCCCGCGGCAATCAACAGTGGAAATCGATCAATCCAAACCAAAAGGCTTTGGCAATAGTTCACGGTGTTCAGGCATACATCACCCCGAACAGCTATGCAACAAAATTAGAAAATGGAAAAGTCGTACCAACCTGGAATTACACATCTGTTCATATTTCAGGGACTGTCACTTTAACTGAAGATGAAACTGAACTTTTAAAAATGGTTCAACTACTAACTGACCATCATGAACAAGCCGAGCCAAAACCTTGGACCGTATCTGATGCACCCGATGATTACATCGCCGCGCAGCTTCGAGCAATTATTGGAATCACTATGAAAATAGAAAAAGTTGAAGCTAAAGCTAAGTTAAATCAGAACCGGCCAGAATCTGACAGAGCTGGTGTAATTAAGACTTTGTCAGCCAGCGAAAATTTTGATGACCAACAAATTGCGCAGTTAATAACGACTGATGACAAAAAACCGAATCGAATTATTTAAGACATCCATCTGGCCGACCTGATTTTCGACCCCACAATCGCCTACCGGTAACTTCGCAACTTCAATAGTCACTACTAAAACTCTCTTGGTCTAAAACTTAAGTTTTAAACCAAGGTAGGTCTAACTTCTAAACCGCACCGTGCTCAGCGACCAAATGTCGCCTTACGTGGACCGTTTTGCCTGCAGCTGGCTTCGGCTTGCTAGACAAATAATCTTCGAAGAATTACTTGTTTAACGCAATCACAGACCCAGATGGATGCCTTAGGACTAAGTTAATGCATTTTCTCTGCACTGCATAATGCAACTGCGGTAACAGAATTAGCGCCAACAAGTTTTAAAGTCTTGGCCGCCGAACCCATGGTTGAACCAGTGGTAATCACATCATCAATCAAAATTACATCGCCACTAATTTTTCGCAGAGCACCAAATGCACCTTCCAAATTATCAATCCGATCTTTATGGGAAAGACCAACTTGATCGGCAACTCTTTTAATCAACTTTAGATTGGGCATCACTACAAATTTGCGATCAAGTAGTTGAATCTGCTTAGTAATGTTCAAAATGGTGTCTGCTTGGCGAATTTTGATTTTTTCTTGACTACTTGGAATCGGAACAAGATGCGATTGATCAATCTCTGTTAAACACTTACCAATGATTATTTCTGCTAATCCCCTGGCTAGATGATATTCACCAGATTTATAGGCAATAACTTTTTCTCTAAGCCAACCTTCATAAGGATGGGCTGTGATTACAAGATCAACATTTGGAATTTGCCGACCAGTTTGCACCTTTAAGTTTGCTAAGCATCCATTGCATACCCATTCACCTAATTGATCGCACCCTAAGCAATTGGGTGTGAACAGTAAATCTCTTAGCAGAAATGCCACTAGAAATATTTACGAAAGAAGTGCAAAATTTCCGATTTAGATTTTGCACCTGCGAATAAATCAGCGCTGTGGATTACTTACTTAAGTATGGTGAGGATCCAGATACTAAATCAGACCAACTTGTGCCGGTTTGCTTGGCAATTGTTGATTTAGAACCACTTGTGGTCCCAACATAAATTTGTTTAGCAAGAGAGCTTGCAATCGATTGGGCATTAAGCGGAGCTGAAACCGAAGTATTCGCACCAGTTGATAGATCGATGTCAAAAATTAAGTTTCCACCACTTTGATCACTACCTAAAACCGCAAGTGAAGTTGGTGAGTGCCAAGCCAAGTCTTTAACAGAGGTTATGTTTCGTTCCAGAAGGTGAAGTCCGACGATTCTTGTGCTCTCTGGACTCTTAGCAATAGCGCCACCTAATAGGTAATCGGTTGATCCATTTGAAATAACGATGGCAATTCTTACACCATCTTTTGCGATTGCAATTCGCTTAACTTGAGTTACAAACCCATAGTTTGTTGTATCAAATCCAACTGCACGTATTTGACCTTTTGAGTTGTGTTCGAAAATTCCAACACCATAGTCTGCAAAAAATACACTTCCCAGTTGATCCCAAGATGGCTTAGTTACTGAATCTCCAGTTGCAATTACTTTTAGCTCTCCTCCACGACCAGTACTCAGTAGAACTTGTTTTCCATCGCTTGAGACAGCCGCGATGCTGCCGCCATCAATAGCGCCTTTGGCTTGGCCAATTTCAACCTTTGATTTTGGATTAGTCTGCGTAACTACAGTTTCAGTTGCATCCAAACCAAGTGCGAAAACTTGTCCGCCCCTGACAAAGTGGACGAGTTCTTCACCATCAAATTGTTTTGGATTAAAGCTTTCCCAATCGCTGGTTCGTTGTATTTCTGAGATTCCAGAGGGGGCAAATGGTTGCCCTGATACTTTAATTTCAACTGAGCTCACATTAGGAAGCGAACTAAGTGTCCAAACAATTTGAGCACACATCTGAGCTCTAGTTGTTTGATCAGCGCTAAGTACTTGTTCAGTCAAGTCAACAGTTGCTATTCCTTGATCAACTGGGACCGAGTCATAACTTAATTTTGTTCCTGTTGGGAAAGCACTAACTGTTGCAAGCGCCAAACTATTTGACTGTCCATCAAGAAGTGCGCGAATTAGAGCTGTTGCTGATCCAGTCACCGATTGTGGAAACAAAACTGTATCTGCCACCAGATTCTTACGATCTGGACTCAAGAAATAAACCGGATATCCATTGAAGCTTCGGTCCACGTCATTTGCAGTCAGCAAAATTCCATCGGCTAATTGCTTAATCCGCCACTCACCTTGGTCATTTTTGGCCAAGGTGAAATTTACTGTTTGCTGCGTTCCATTGGGAGAAATCTCTAGGTAACCACTTGAATCAACTACACCAAATCTTGAAATTCTTGCCGTGGCGACATCGGCAGCAAACGTAAAGTCAAGAGCAGCGGATTCATAAATTGTTATGCCTGCATTTGGTCGCCAGATAGAAGCAGTCTCCGGTAATAAATATTGTTTAGCTACCAAGTAATCAGCGCGCGAGTCCGCAAGGGCTGTCAGGAAGCCATTAATAATTTGGGCTTGATCCATTCCAGCTACAGGAGGTCGACCAATTACTTGGATGAATTGATCAGATGTATTTGAATTAATTTCAGTTCCATATTTAATTGGTGCTGAACTTGGAATACCAGAGCAACCACTTACAATTAGAGCCGATGCAACTAGAGTCAGAATCCTTTTCATTTTGGACCTGCTTTGATTGGCTCAATTTCAAAATCAATTTCATGTCTAATTGGAAGCGTTAGCACGAAATGTGCACCCTTATTCGGTGCTGCCCAAACTGTTATTTCTCCATTATGAAGTTTTGCATCTTCGGAAGAAATTGAAAGACCTAAGCCAGTTCCACCCAAGGTGCGCTTTCTTGCTGGATCTGCACGCCAGAATCGGTCAAATACTCGGTCCAGATCTTCTGGTGTCATCCCTTGACCAAAATCCCTCACCCCAACACTGATGGCTGAGTCGTTGGATTTGATTGTCACTTCAATTTGTTTTTCTTCGGCATGCTCAATCGCATTCGCTAACAAATTGCGAATAATTCGACTGATTCGTCTTGGATCACCTTCAACAAAATTTGTCGTATCCGATTGAAAGAGCACGATATTCGCACTGTGTTTCTTTGCTATTTCACTTGCTGCTTCAATTTCGTTTGAAACTAATTCAGATAAATCAAATGGCGAAACGTCCAGCAAGGTTGCCCCAGCGTCAATTTTGCTCATTTCAAGTAGGTCACTTAGCAACAGGTCGAATCGATCTACCTGATTTCGAAGTAGTTCAGCAGACCTAGCAACTTCTGGATCTAATTGCGTTCTAGAGTCATAAATCATTTCACTTGCCATGCGAACTGTTGTCAATGGTGTTCTTAACTCATGAGAAACATCTGATACGAATTGCTGTTGCAGTGTAGAAAGATGTTCAAGTCGGTTAATCTGACTTTTTAAACTTTCTGCCATGTCATTAAATGATGTTGCCAAGCGAGCTAAGTCATCATCACCACGAACCGTTAGACGTCTATTTAAATCTCCACTTGCCAGTTCACCCGCAACTTGCGCAGCTTCACGAATTGGATCGGTTACTCGACTTGTAACAAACCAGGCCAAAATTCCTAGCCCGAATAAAAGCGCAATACCGGTTACACCAACACCGCCACGAACAAGTGAAATTGTTTGCTGTTCAGCACTTAACGGAAATAGCAAATACAGCTCGTAGGCGCCCACCCGAGGAATTGTCACCGTTGAGCCAACAACAATGCCTTTTTGATTTTCACCATCGTCGTAAGTTAAAACGCTATAAGTCCAAGCTTGTTTTCCTGAATCTCTGACAGCATTTCGCAAAGCAGTTGGAATTGAGCTCTCGTTAACAAGTCGAGTACCGCGTTCTGGCATCCCGGAAAGTTCTGGGTTTGCAAGCAGTAATGCATCAAATGATCCCGTTGAACCAGCCCGGACTGCTAGCGCTGTTATAGCTGAGTCAACTATTCGAGTCACATTCGGTGAACCGATACCAGTATCTGAAGCGTTTAAAAGCCTTTGAACCTCAAGTTGTGCAGCAGTTGCCTCAGTTAGCACGCTAGTTTCTTTTGCTGATAACAAACCAGTTGTTACTCGCTGCAAAAGTAGTGCTCCAAGCGCACCAAGTACTACCGAAGACAGCACTACGGTGATCGAAACCAGGCGAAGACGCAAATTGCGCCGCCAAATTTTTGGAAACTGCAGGCGAGTAGTTTCTACGCTCACGAACTAAACGGTTCCTGCTTTGTAACCAACGCCGCGAACAGTTAGAACGATTTCAGGTCGTTCGGGATCCTTTTCGACTTTTGCACGAAGGCGCTGCACGTGCACATTGACTAATCGAGTATCAGCTGAATGTTGATACTCCCATACCTCTTGCAGCAGTACTTCACGCGTAAATACCTGCCAAGGACGCTTGGCTAGAGTAGCCAGCAATTTAAATTCAAGAACGGTAAGAGGAAGTATTTCGTTGTCTCTTCGTACAACGTGTCCAGCAACATCAATTACTAAATCACCAATTTTTAATTCTTGATTAGAAGGAGTTTCAACTTTGCGAAGTCTTGCCCTTACTCTGGCAATTAATTCTTTATTTTTAATAGGTTTGACGATGTAATCATCAGCACCTGATTCAAGTCCAGTCACAATATCTTGAGAATCACTTCTGGCAGTAAGCATCACGATTGGAACGCCGCTTTCCAAGCGAATTGCACGGCAAATATCAATACCATCCCGACCAGGCAACATTAGGTCAAGCAATACAAGATCTGGATTGCACTTACGAAAGGCATCAAGAGCCTTGGCACCATCGGCACAGAAGAAAGGTTCAAATCCTTCAGCGCGCAAAACGATTCCTAAAATTTCGGAAATCGCTTGATCGTCATCAACGACCAAAATGCGTGCAACCACCCCAGAGACCTTTCAATATCTAGAAGAAATTTACCCTTAAATTCCACCAATGGGTATCTCGTGATATCAGGCTACAAATTAGGGCAGATTTGGCAGATACGCTATTCAAGTGAACATTCGTGGATTGGTTGAGCGCTTTAGCCAAGAGATAAGCAAGTTTGGCGTCGTGGGCATTTTTGCTTACGTAATCGACCTTTCCGTATTCAATTTCTTACGCTTTGCAGATGGCCAAGGAATTTTGCACGATAAACCACTTACCGCAAAAGTTATCAGCGTAGTTTTTGCAACTACTTTCGCCTACTTTGGTAACCGGCATTGGACCTTTAATCAACGTTCACGCAGTTCATTTAAACGTGAGTACTCCTTATTTATAGGCATCAATGCAATTGGAATGGTCATTGCTCTTTCTTGCCTCTGGGTTAGCCACTACTTACTTGGTTTTCAAAGCGCTTTAGCTGACAACGTAAGCGCTAATGGTGTTGGTTTAGTTCTAGGAACGATGTTCAGATTCTGGGCATATCACAATTGGGTTTTTCCAGAAGAAACCGAATTGCCAATCGATTAATTCTTACTTATTCGGTCTTAAGTAAATTTTGAAAATCGCCGGATTCATTGAATAGATTTCAAGTCGACCACCATCAATATTCAATTGATCTCTTGCCCAAGCAAGACCAATTCCATTTCCAGCAGTGGTTGCCCCGTAAGTCATTAATTTTTCTTGGATAGATTTTGAAATACCTGGACCTTGATCTGAAATTTCAATAACAGCCCAATTATTATCCATAAATAATTTAATTTTGGTTTTGCCAGCTCCATGATTTAGTGAATTATCAACTAGAACTTCTATCACGGCTTGTTCTATTTCCGCAGAACCAATTGCATAAATTCTGTCCGCCTGTTTGAAATCAATTTGACGATTTTGCGATGCAAATCTTGGATGCCATTGCCTAACTATGTTTTCAACTATCTGCGTTAAATCAATCTCGGTAACTTCGTGATTTACCGAGATTCGCCAGGTATCGAGAATGTTTTCAATCAAAAGCTTTAAGCGTGAAACCTCACTTAAAGCCGATTGTGAAATGTCGATTAAGTTTTGGTCGTTCGTATTGTGAATTATTTCATCTAAGTGAAGTGTTAAAGCGGTTAACGGACTTTTTATTAGGTGTGCTAATTGAGCCCCAGATTGAAAACTTTCATTGAAATCTTCAAAGCTTTTCATTCAACATCAAACCGAAACCCCAGTCCCCGAACAGTTTGAAGTTGACTTGCGCCTGGACCGAGTTTTTTGCGCAATGACGAAATATGCATATCTAAATTTTTGCTTGGGCCATGCCACGCTGTTGCCCATACGTCCTTAATAATTTGTGATCGTCGACACAAGGTGCCGCTCTTTTGCATAAGGTAATCAAGTACTCGAAATTCGGTTGCAGTTAGCGCAATTTGTTCACCAGCTACAAAGCATTTTCGTGATTTATGGTCCAGTGTTACTTTGCCGATGACTAAATGGTCTTGGTCAATATTTATTGTTCTTCTAAATACTGCCCCGATACGTGCCAAAAGTTCTAGGCGCGAAAACGGTTTAATTAAATAGTCATCGGCACCAACTTTTAATCCATGAACAACTTCAGATTTATCAGTGCAAGCGGTCATCATGATGATCGGGAAATTAAGCCCTTCGCTCCGCAAATTTTCACAAACACCAAAACCGTTTAAGCCCGGCAATCCGATATCCAGTAAAAGTAGATCGGGTGGTTCAACTTTGGCTTTATTTAACGCAGCTAACCCATCAGCGGCATGGGTAACAACAAATCCTTCATTAGATAATGCTCGACTTAGTGGAGCAACTAAAGGAATATCATCTTCAACTAACAGGACCCGAACCATATCTGAAGATTAGTCCTGAGAAACCTCCAGATATTCAATATCTCCGACTGTGATTTGGTAAAGGTTTTCTAAATTTTTTATTTCGAGTGCGCCAGTTGGATCAATCCCAATAGCAACGCCACTTATCTGACTTCCGTCAAAATTTGTGACTTTAATCTCTTTGCCAATAGTTGAGCAGGCGTTCGCATATTCTTGTTGCCATTTTGAACCGTCCTCAATTAGCAACTTAAGCTCGATCAAAATAGCAACGATTAGCTCGATTCGATCAATTTCAAATCCTTGGATCAGAAGTGACGTAGCTTGCGGAACGGGCAATTCAGCTATGCCTAAATCAACGTTAAGTCCGATGCCGATTACCAGTTTGTCTTGGACAAGTTGAATTAGTATGCCGCCAAGCTTTTTGGTTCCTGAATCGCTTATGACGATGTCGTTTGGCCATTTCAGTTCAGCTGGTACGTGAAACTTTATGAGAGCTCTTCTTGTTGCCAAACCGACAATTAATGGAACAGTCGAAATTTCTGTTGAAAAATCAGAAGTCGACAAACCAAGTGACATTGCTATGCCACTTCCAGCCGGAGTGCTCCATTTACGATCTAATCGACCTCGCCCAACAGTTTGTTCATCAGCGACGACTAGTAATCCAGATCCAGCACGAACTTTTGAAAAATTTTCGATCACAACATCATTTGTGGAAGTTACTTGGGTAAATCCCATAGGTATTAGCCAACCTAATTGAGAAACTTCAGATTCAAGCCTTGCAATATCAAGGATTCTGGTTCTTCCTTTATCCTGATTACTGTCCACATCGCTAGGGTAGGCGAAGAGGACTTCGGAGGGTCTAGTGGGCACCAATAAATCAATTGACATCCATACGACGGCTGGGAAGATTGCCGATCTAAAAGATCGTCGCGAACAGTCACTAAATCGCCGCAAGGAATCGATTGATAAGCAGCACGCTAAAGGCAAATTAACTGCATGGGAACGTGTTCACAAACTTCTTGATGAAGGCTCATTCCAACAATTAGATGGGCTTGCTCGTCACCGCTCACACAACTTTGGAATGCAAAAGTCTCGTCCGTACGGTGATGGCGTTGTTACTGGTTATGGAACAATCGATGGTCGCCCTGTTTGTATTTTTGCTCAAGACTTCACAGTTCTTGGTGGCTCACTTGGTGAAGTTTTCGGCGAAAAAATTTGTAAAGTTATGGATCTTGCGATCAAAACTGGCGTTCCACTAATTGGTCTTAATGACTCAGGTGGCGCTCGTATTCAAGAAGGTGTTGTTTCACTTGGCCTTTACGCAGAAATTTTCAAGCGCAATACTCACGCATCTGGCGTGATCCCACAGATTTCATTAATCCTTGGCCCAAGTGCTGGTGGTGCGGTTTACTCCCCTGCACTAACTGACTTCATCGTGATGGTCGATAAGACTTCGCACATGTTTATTACAGGTCCAGATGTAATTAAAACTGTTACCGGCGAAGAAGTTGAATTCGAAGAGCTTGGTGGCGCTCGCACACACAGCACTAAATCTGGTGTGGCTCACTACATGGCATCTGATGAAGATGACGCTATGGATTATGTAAAGACTTTGCTTAGTTACTTGCCAAGTAACAACATGGATGAAGTTCCAACAATTGATGTCGATTCAAACATGGAAATCACTGAGCAAGACCGTGAAATGGATACTTTGATTCCAGATTCACCTAATCAGCCATATGACATGCACAAAGTCATCGAGAACATGCTAGATGATGGTGACTTCCTAGAAACTCAAAGTTTGTTTGCACCAAACATCATCACAGGTTTTGGTCGCGTTGATGGTCATCCAGTTGGCGTTGTTGCAAATCAACCAATGCAATTTGCCGGAACACTTGACATCGATGCCTCTGAAAAAGCCGCACGTTTTGTTCGTACTTGCGATGCATTCAACATTCCAGTTTTGACATTCGTTGATGTGCCTGGCTTCTTGCCTGGAACTGATCAGGAATGGCAAGGCATTATTCGCCGTGGTGCAAAACTTCTTTATGCCTACGCTGAAGCAACAGTTCCATTGATCACAGTCATTACTCGCAAAGCATATGGTGGCGCTTACGACGTGATGGGTTCTAAGCACCTTGGTGCTGATCTAAATCTTGCTTGGCCAAGTGCCCAGATTGCAGTCATGGGTGCATCAGGCGCTGTAAACATTCTTTACCGCAAAGAAATTGCTGAAGCTGCTGATCCAGAAGCAGAGCGCGCACGCTTGATGACTGAATACGATGACAAGTTTGCCAATCCTTACGTAGCTGCTGAGCGTGGATACGTTGATCGCGTCATCTATCCTCACGAAACCCGTGTGATGATTATTCGCGGTTTGCGTGCTCTTCGTGGCAAGCGTCAAACTTTGCCGCCTAAGAAACATGGAAATATTCCGTTATGACGCAATATCAGCCAACTGCTGAATTCCACGTCGTCAAAGGTGAGCCAACTGCTGAAGAATTGGCAGCAATCGTTGTCGTTCTTCGCCACCAAGCGCACCACCAAGATGAGATTGATCGTATTAAACCTGAATGGAATGCCCCGCATCGCAATGTTCGCTGGCATTTCGAACATGGCCCAGCAATGTGGCGACGTTCAGCCTTACCTCATTAATTAAATCAGCATGAATCGAAAAGTACTTCTAGCATCTGCTTCTAGTTCTCGTTACCGACTTTTAACCGATGGTGGCATCAATCCATTTGTTCAAGTAAGTGCTGTTGATGAGGACTTGCTTGCATCTGAACTTGGACCTGTTCCAACATCAAAGCTTGTTGAGCACTTAGCGATCGCTAAAGGTAAGGCAGTTGTTTCAGATATCACAGTCACTAGTGAACGAAATTTGATTGTGATTGCAGCAGATTCAATGTTGGAATTTGATGGCGTTGCATATGGCAAACCTGGAACACCAGAAAAAGCAAAAGAACGCTGGCAAGCAATGCGCGGGAAGTCTGGCTACCTATACAGCGGACATTGGATATGTGATTTAGTTTCCGGGCAAGAAAGATCTGGCGTGGCTGGAGCGCACATCCACTTTTCAAATGTCAGTGATGCTGAAATTGATAAGTATGTTGCAAGCGGTGAACCATTAAATGTTGCAGGTGGATTTACACATGAAGGTCGAAGCGCAGCTTTTCTAGATTCAATCGATGGTGACGTGGCTGCAGTAGCTGGAATGTCAATGAGATTGATCCGAGAACTAACCGCACAAATGGGTATTTCTTGGACTGAAATTTGGGATAACTAGCCACTTTTATCCGCAAAAATCTTGGGCGCAATAGACTTACCAAGCAGGATTAATCCATTAATCAGTTAATGACAGGAGTCCAACGGTGGGTGACCGAAAGATCAAATCGGTACTAATTGCTAACCGCGGCGAAATTGCAATCCGTGTTGCTAGGGCCTGTAAAGATTCTGGAATCAAAAGCATCGCCGTCTACGCTGAACCAGACCGCGAAGCACTTCACGTTAAGGCAGCCGATGAGGCGTTCGCTCTAGGTGGCAGCACTGCTGCAGAAAGTTACCTAGTAATCGACAAGATTATTGAAGCTGCAAAAAAATCCGGTGCAAATGCGGTTCACCCTGGTTACGGTTTTCTTTCTGAAAATGCTGATTTTGCCCAGGCTGTCATTGATGCCGGATTAATTTGGATTGGTCCCCCACCTGCTGCGATTCGAGATCTTGGTGACAAGGTTTCTGCCCGCCATATTGCTGCTAAAGCTGGTGCCCCTCAAGTTAAGGGAACTGCTGATCCAGTTAAAGACAGTAAAGAAGTTGTTGCTTTCGCCAAAGAAAATGGATTACCAATTGCGATCAAAGCGGCTTTCGGTGGTGGCGGTCGTGGCCTAAAGGTTGCCCGCACACTTGAAGAAATTCCTGAACTTTATGAATCTGCTGTTCGTGAAGCAGTTGCGGCGTTTGGCCGTGGTGAATGCTTTGTGGAACGCTACCTGGATAACCCACGTCACGTTGAAACTCAGTGTTTGGCTGACGAGCATGGAAATGTCGTTATCGTTTCAACCCGTGACTGCTCACTTCAACGCCGTCACCAAAAACTTGTTGAAGAAGCACCTGCTCCATTTTTAACTGATGCCCAGCGCGATGAACTTTATTCATCAAGCAAGGCAATCATGAAAGAAGCTGGCTACGTTGGCGCTGGAACCTGTGAGTTCTTAATTGGTCTTGATGGCACAATTTCATTCCTTGAAGTAAATACTCGCCTTCAGGTTGAACACCCAGTAAGTGAAGAGGTAACTGGCATTGACTTGGTGCGCGAACAATTCCGCATCGCCCAAGGTGAAAAACTTGGCTATGGCGATCCGGAAATTCGTGGTCACTCAATTGAATTTCGCATTAACGGTGAAGATCCAGGTCGTGGATTCTTACCAGCACCTGGCTCTCTAACAGTTTGGAATCCACCAAGTGGACCGGGTGTGCGATTAGATGCTGGCTTCACGCAAGGTGATGTAATCGGCGGAAACTTTGACTCATTGCTGGCAAAACTTATTGTTACTGGACGTGATCGCACTGAAGCGATCGAACGTTCTCGCCGTGCACTGGCTGAATTTGAAATTGATGGCATTGCTACTGCTTTAACTTTTCATAAAGCTGTTGTTGAGGATGCAGCATTTGCACCTAATGATCCAAAGAAGCCGTTTAGTGTTCACACTCGCTGGATTGAAACTGAATTTGATAACAAGATCAAGGCCTACTCAGGTGACTCTGGCGAGGGCAACGAAGCTGGCACCCGTGCACCAATAACTGTTGAAGTTAATGGTCGCCGCGTAGAAGTTGTCCTTCCCGCAGATCTTGCGATTAAGAACACCAAAGCAACAAATCCAACTAAGGCTCCACGCAAAGCTGGCAAGAAGTCTGCCGGCAATGCCTCAGGTGACGCAGTTACTTCGCCAATGCAGGGAACGATTGTGAAAGTTGCTGTCACTGAAGGACAAACTGTTGCCCAAGGTGAACTAGTGATTGTTCTTGAAGCGATGAAGATGGAACAGCCACTTACTGCTCACAAAGCTGGAACAGTTAAAGGACTTTCTGCTGAAATTGGCGCAACTGTGCCAAGCGGAACAGTTCTTCTTGAAATCGTTGATTAACGGTGGCGTAAGCGCCTGGCTGCTTCGGCAACCGATCCAGTAAGTGATGGATAAACCGTGATCGTATGTGCAATTTGATCCACAGTTAATCTGTGCTCAACTGCAATTGCAACAGCAAAAATTAATTCACTTGCTTTTGGTGCAACAATTACGCCGCCAACAATAATTCCTGAATCTGACTTGCAATAAAGTTTGACAAAACCTTCAGTGATACCTTGCATTTTTGCGCGTGCATTTGTTGCAAGTGGCAACATCACACTGTTAATCGCAGATCCTTGCTCTTCAGCATCTTTTTCACTAATACCTACAGTTGCAATTTCGGGATCGGTAAAGACATTGCTAGCAACCGTTTCTAAATTCAGTGTGTGCACTGCATCGCCCAATGCATGCCACATTGCAATACGACCCTGCATTGCAGCAACCGAAGCAAGCATCAAAACTCCGGTGCAATCACCTGCGGCATAAACGCCACGAACATTTGTGCGGGAAACTTTATCCACCTGGATAAATCCAGATTCATTTATTTCTACACCAGCATTCGACAAATTCAATTTTTCTGTGTTTGGAATTGCGCCAACTGCCATCAAGCAATGCGAGCCATCAACAACTTCCCCTGATTCAAGTTCGACCTCGACACCATTTGCCGTTGCTCGCACCGATTTAGCTCTGGCTTTATTTAATACGGTCATTCCGCGTTCGTTAAATACCTGTTCAACTACTGCGGCGGCATCGGAATCTTCACCCGGCAATACCTGCTCGCGGGATGAAACCAAAACAACATGTGCACCTAGCGCTTGGTATGCACCAGCAAATTCAGCCCCGGTAACACCAGAGCCAACAACGATTAATTTTTCTGGCAGTTCAGGTAAGTCGTAAAGCTGCTTCCAAGTAAGGATTCGGTCGCCATCTGGGATGGCGCTGGTTAGTTCACGCGGCCTGGCGCCAGTAGCAAGCAAAATTACATCAGCATCGAGTATTTGTTCGCCAGATTCAGAAATTGCTTTAACTTGATTTTCAGAGATCAATTCACCAGTGCCCGAAATCACGTGAACACCAGCTGCTATTAGTGAATCAAAAATGTGACGGCTTTGATTTGTGGCCCACTGCTTCAAACGTGAATTAACTTTGGCAAATTCGATGTGCACATCGGATGTGTGTACACCGATGATGCTTGCACTTTGCGCATCAATTGCAGCCTCAGCCACAGCAACTAGTGCCTTACTTGGAACAACATCAGTTAGCACCGCTGAGCCACCGATGCCGTCTTTTTCAATCAAAGTAACTTCGGCATCCAGTTGTGCTGCCACTAAAGCTGCTTCATAGCCACCAGGACCGCCGCCAATAATTACAACTTTTGCCACGGGTCTATTTTTGCGTATTTATTGCGTTTCGCCTAACTCATCAGAGCTGCGCAAGAACTTCTTTCACCATATGGACCGTTGTGTTGGGATGCAAGAATGCAAACCGGCCAACTGTTTCACCGTGCCAAGTAGTTGGTGTAACAAATGCAATCTGTTTTTCAAGCAATCGATCTTGCAGTTTGCTGTAATCACTCGCCGTCCAGCCTTTTCGACGCCACAAAATTACTGAAAGTGTTGGTTCGATTACTAGCTCAAGATCTGGATTATTTCTAATCAATTCTGTAACTTCTCGAGTCAATGTTAATGAGGCTTCAACTGCGTCTCGATAAGCATCAGTTCCATTCACAACAACTGAAAACCAAAGTGGTAAGCCACGAGCACGTCTGGTTAAGTGATACGCATAATCGGTTGGATTCCAGACTTCTTCTTCGGTATGCAATACATCTAAATAGGAAGCGTCTTGGGTGTGAACTTTCTTGGCTAAATTCGGGTGACGGTAAATAATTGCAGCAACATCAAATGGGGCAAACCACCATTTGTGCGGATCCATGGTGATTGAATCTGCAAGTTCTATTCCAGAAAAAGCTTTATTAATCGATGGCGCAAGAAGCGCACCACTTCCATAAGCAGCATCAACGTGGAACCAAAGGTTATTCTCTTTGGCTACCCGACCAATTCCAGCAAGATCATCGACGATCCCGGCGTTAGTGGTGCCGGCTGTTGCCACCACACCAACAACTGGTGAGTCACTTGGCCCAACTTTAGAAAGCGCTTTTTCCAAGTCGTCACCGGTAAATCGATCGGTATTCGTTTGAACAATCAATGGCTCAATATCCAAAATTGAAAGTGAGTTTCCTATAGATGAGTGAGCTTGTTTACTCATTGCAATTCTCACGGGTGGACGAGCAGTTGAACTATTTAGTTTTTCGCGGCCTAAGTCTCTTGCAACAGTTAGTGCAGCCAAATTTGCAGCAGAGCCACCAGAAACAAATGTGCCACCAGCACTTGCTGGCATCCCTGCAGAATCTGCCATCCAACGTAAAACTTGATTCTCCGCAGCAACCGCGCCTGAGGCTTCAAGCCAAGAAATGCCCTGAAGTGAAGCTGCAGAGACGATCATGTCGAATAGCAACGCAGCTTTAGTTGGCGCAGCTGGAATAAAGGCAAAAAATCTTGGTGTATCTGCAGAAATAACAGCTCTTGAAATTGTTTCATCATAAAGATTTAAAATGTCTTCGATCTGATTTCCATCCGCATTTATCAATCCAGATAGTGCAGTTTCAAGTTCTTTGCTATCGCCTGGAAAATCTAGTGGTGTCTCTTTAAGGGCAAGGCGTTCGCGCATGTAATCAAAAATTAATTCAGTGGTTGCTGGATCAAATTCATGCATACGCGTTGGATCATCAGATTTAGCCACGGTAAATTCCCCAGACTTCTCGCAGAGTATCTGCGATTTCGCCACCAGTTGCTTTTGCTTTCAGTGCTTTTTTCATTGGGTAGAGCACATTTTCATTTGAGGATGCTGTGGCTTTTAATTCACCTAGCGCCTGCGCAACTGCTTGGCTGTCTCGAGATTTGCGCAATTTTTCTAGTTTCGCCTTTTGTTGTTCCTCAATTTTTGGATCAACTTTAAGTGGCTCGTATTTTTCTTCTTCCGCTATCTCGAACTTATTAACCCCGACAATGACTCGTTCGGCCTTTTCGACTTGAAGTGCATAATCATAAGCAGATTCTTCAATGGCATTCTTTTGGTAACCAAGTTCAACTGCAGAAGCTGCGCCGCCAAGTTGTTCAATTTTTTCCATCAAACTTTCAATTTGCTCTTCAATTTCATTGGTCATGGCTTCGACCGCATAGGAGCCTGCAAATGGGTCGACCACATTGGTGATATCAGTTTCGTGCGCCAATACTTGTTGTGTTCTAACCGCTAACCGCGCTGCTTTATCGGTAGGCAGAGCAATCGCTTCATCGTATGAGTTTGTGTGAAGAGATTGGGTTCCACCAAATATTGCTGCCAGAGCTTGCACAGTTATGCGCATCAAATTAATTTCTGGTTGCTGCGCGGTTAATTGCACACCAGCGGTTTGTGTATGGAAGCGAAGCATTTGGCTCTTTGGATCTTTTGCGCCAAATTGTTCTTTCATAATGCGCGCCCAAATTCTTCTGGCAGCGCGGAATTTGGCAACTTCTTCAAGTAATACTGTGCGAGCAACAAAGAAGAATGAAAGTCGAGGAGCAAAATCATCAACATCCAATCCGGCTGCCACTGCTGTTTTCACATATTCGATTCCGTTACTTAATGTAAAGGCAATTTCTTGTGCAGGTGTGGCACCAGCTTCACTCATGTGATATCCAGAAATGGATATCGTGTTCCATCTTGGTAATTCAGCTTTGCAATATTTAAAAATGTCAGCAATCAATCGAAGTGACTGTGCTGGTGGATAAATGTAAGTACCACGTGAAATATATTCTTTGAGCACATCGTTTTGAATTGTTCCAGTTAATTGATCTGCTTTAATTCCATTTTCTTCGGCAATAATTTGGTACATCAAAAGCAATGTTGCAGCTGGTGCGTTAATGGTCATCGAAGTTGAAATTTGATCCAATGAAATTCCTGAGAAAAGCTCTCTCATGTCATCTATCGAATCTATTGCCACGCCAACTTTGCCAACTTCTCCGTGGGCTAATTCATGATCAGAGTCATAACCCATTTGAGTTGGTAAATCGAAAGCAACACTTAAGCCAGTTGAACCGGCTTTAATTAAATCGTGATAGCGACGGTTGGACTCAAGAGCTCCGCCAAAACCTGCGTACTGACGCATGGTCCAAGGCCGGCCGGTGTACATCGTTGGATAGACGCCGCGGGTGAATGGGTATTGGCCAGGCTGGCCAAGGGCAATTTCGGGTTCAAAGCCGGCTAAATCCTTTGGACCATAAACGGGCTTTACCGGAAAACCTGATTCAGAAATACCCATGATGTGAGGTTACTGACAAAAAGGCCTCTGGCGAAGTCCGGACTACCCCGGCGGCACTAATCTTTATTTAATCCGAGAAACCAAGAAAGGGCGCATCGTGGCGTCAGCGAATGGAACCCTCTACCGGGGACGCGAAGGTATGTGGTCCTGGGTAGCGCACCGAATTACCGGTGTTGCAGTTTTCTTCTTTTTATTTGTGCACGTATTAGATACAGCATTAGTCCGAGTATCACCGGATGCTTATGACCGAGTAATCGATACTTACAAAACCCCACTAGTTAATTTGCTAGAGGTTGGGCTTGTTGGCGCTGTGTTATTTCATGCGCTCAACGGCATTCGAATCATCTTGGTTGATTTCTGGGGCAAGGGTCCTAAGTACCAGCGCCAAATGCTTTGGGTCATTGTTGCTGTTTGGTTAGTGGTAATGATTCCTGGAACTTATTTCATGACAAAGCACACCATCGAAGCGATGTTTGGAGCTTAAGTCGTGGCAAATAAAACTCCAGAAGCATTATTAGCTCCGCGTTCTTCACGTAGCGGTCGCACAAACTATGAACTTTATTCATGGTTATTCATGCGAATTTCAGGTGTGGTTCTAGTTTTTCTAGTTCTTGGTCACCTATTCATCATGAACATTCTTGATGGTGGTGTGCAGCGAATTAACTTTGCATTTGTTGCTGGTCGCTGGGCTAGCCCGTTTTGGCAAGTCTGGGATTTACTGCAGCTATGGCTTGCGATGATCCACGGTGGAAATGGTCTGCGAACAATTATCAATGACTATGCAGAACGTGATCGCACTCGAATCATACTTAAGTCACTGCTTTATGTTGCAGTTGTCTTCATTGTGTTACTTGGAACACTTGTTATTTTCACCTTCGATCCAAACATCGGCTAAGGCCAAGGAGTTAAATGCAAACGCATAAGTATGACGTTGTCATCGTTGGTGCTGGTGGTGCAGGCATGCGTGCCGCACTTGAATCAAGTACTCGCGCTAAGACTGCTGTTTTAACCAAGCTTTACCCAACCCGTTCACACACGGGCGCCGCACAAGGCGGTATGTGTGCTGCTCTTGCAAATGTTGAAGAAGATAACTGGGAATGGCACACCTTTGACACCATCAAAGGTGGCGACTACTTAGTTGATCAAGATGCTGCTGAAATCATGTGTAAAGAAGCAATTGATGCAGTAATCGATCTTGAAAAAATGGGTCTACCGTTTAACCGCACGCCTGAAGGCAAAATCGACCAACGCCGTTTTGGTGGTCACACCCGTAACCACGGTGAAGCTGCTGTTCGCCGTTCATGTTTTGCTGCAGACCGCACTGGCCACATGATCTTGCAGACTTTGTACCAAAACTGCATTAAGAATGATGTTGAATTCTTCAATGAGTTCTACGTACTAGATCTACTACTAAATAATGATGACAAAGGTAACCCGATTACTTCTGGCGTTGTTGCTTATGAATTAGCAACTGGCGAAATCCACGTATTCCAAGCCAAGAGTGTTGTGCTGGCAACCGGTGGCTTTGGCAAAGTATTCAAAACAACTTCAAATGCTCACACCCTTACTGGTGATGGCATGGGAATTGTTTGGCGAAAAGGTCTTCCGCTTGAAGACATGGAGTTCTACCAATTCCACCCAACAGGTCTTGCGGGCCTAGGTGTTCTTCTTACTGAAGGTGCCCGCGGTGAAGGTGGCATTTTACGTAATGCATCTGGTGAACGCTTCATGGAACGTTACGCACCAACAATTAAAGACTTAGCTCCGCGCGACATGGTCGCAAGAGCCATGGTTCAAGAAGTTCGGGAAGGACGAGGTGCTGGTCCACACAAGGATTATGTATACCTTGATCTAACTCACCTTCCAGCTGAACAGATCGAATCAAAGCTTCCAGACATCACTGAATTTTCTCGCACCTACCTTGGTGTTGACCCAATCACCGAGCGCGTTCCGGTGTTCCCAACTGCCCACTATGCAATGGGTGGCGTTCCAACAAACGTTGAAACTCAAGTTCTGCGAAATAACACTGACATCGTGCCTGGGTTATACGCAGCTGGTGAAGTTGCTTGTGTATCAGTTCACGGCGCGAACCGACTTGGAACTAATTCGCTTCTAGACATCAACGTATTTGGTCGTCGAGCAGGAATCGCTGCTGCCGATTACGCCAAGACTGCGGACTTTGTTGACCTTCCAGACAACCCTGCAACTTCGGTTGAAGCGTTAGTTAATGGCTTAAAAGATAGTGATGGCACAGAACGTGTTGCAGCTATTCGCAAGGAATTACAAGAAACTATGGACATGAATGCCCAGGTTTACCGTAATGATGAAACTTTGAACCAAGCATTAAGTGATGTTAAAGCACTTAAGGAACGCTACAAGAACGTGAGCATTCACGACAAAGGTAAGCGATACAACACTGACTTACTTGAAGCAATCGAACTTGGCTTCCTACTTGAATTGGCTGAAGTTCTTGTTGTTAGCGCACTGGCACGTAAAGAATCTCGTGGTGGTCACGCCCGTGAAGACTTCCAAACTCGCGATGACAATCAGTTTATGAAACACACCATGGCTTACGCCGATGACAAAAATGGTGTTCGCCTAGATTACAAACCAGTGACGATGACTCGCTACGAACCAATGGAGCGTAAGTACTAATGACTGCTGTGTTAGAAACCAACGAAACCGAAGCTGCGCCAAAGCCATTTACGGTAACCGTCAGCGTTCGTCGCTTTGACCCTGAAGTCGATAGCAACCCATTCTGGCAAGACTTTCAGGTTGATGTCTTCCCTACTGATCGAATTCTTGATGCGCTTCATAAGATCAAATGGGAACAAGATGGAACATTGAGTTTCCGTCGCTCTTGTGCCCACGGTATATGTGGATCTGATGCGATGCGCATTAATGGTCGCAACCGCCTTGCTTGCAAGACTTTGATTAAAGACCTTGATGCAACTAAACCAATCACCGTTGAGGCAATTAAAGGCCTGCCTCTTGAAAAAGATTTGATTGTGGATATGGACCCATTCTTCGCTGCCTACCGCGAAGTAATGCCATTCCTAGTTCCATCAGGGCATGAACCAACACGTGAACGCTTCCAAAGTCAGGAAGACCGTGCCAGATTTGATGAAAGCACAAAATGTATTTTGTGCGCGGCATGTACTTCTAGTTGCCCAGTTTTCTGGACAGATAATCAATACTTTGGTCCAGCGGCAATTGTTGGCGCTCATCGCTTCATCTTTGATAGTCGCGATGCTGCTGCAGAAGCCCGCCTAGAAATCTTGAATAGTAAAGAAGGTGTGTGGCGCTGTCGCACAACTTTCAACTGCACCGAGGCATGTCCGCGTGGTATTCAAATCACACATGCGATTGCCGAAGTTAAACAAGCTTTAATTCGCGGCAAGATCTAATCAAGCAGTAATTGCGCTAGTTGATCAACTGATTCAACTACTTCAATCGCGCCAGCATGGGATAGTTCGCCATCTTCGGCGTAACCCCACGTAACACCAATAGCTGGAAGTTTATGCTCGGCAGCGCCATGAACATCATGTTCACGGTCACCAATCATCACAACGGATGTGCCATCACACATTCTTAATTCTTCGAGGGCATGAGCAATCACTAGGGCTTTAGTTCCCCTAGTAACACCATGCTCATCACCACCAGCAATTACGTCAAAATGGTGATCCAAATTAAAGTGGCGCAGGATGTTCACGGCTGCGTAATCAACTTTTGATGTAGCAACTGCGAGGCGCTTATCTTGTTTATTTAACTCGGTAAGTAATTCAGGAATACCTGCGTAAACGCTATTTTCATAGGCGCCAGTTTCGTTGTAATACTTTCGGTAAAGTTCAACTGCAATTTTTGTTTCTTCTTCGTTCATTCCTGCGTAATCACGAAATGATGACCAAAGCGGTGGACCAAGATATTTGCGCAATGAACTTGGTTCTGGCTCCGGAAAACCCATCTCTTTGATTGCATAAAGAACGCCATTACCAACACCTAGACCTGAGTCAGTTAGGGTGCCATCTAGATCAAAAAGAACTACATCCCAGCTCATGTTTGTTTCAATTCGATATGGATCTTATTTAGATCTGTGTTACCAGCTTCGACTTTAAGTTCCTTTTTCTCTTGCATTTGAATTGTTGCTTGGTGGCGGCTGGGATTAAACATTTCATCAAATACGCCCAAAACATTACCCATTGATGGTTTATTTTTATTAAATAAATTAATCCAGTTACGTTTTTGTGCAATGACTAGAAAAATAAAAATTATTAATAGTGGCGCTATTAATTTAAGGCTCACTTAGCAAACCCAATTTTCTCGTACGCAGCATTAACGGTCTTGGCCGCAATTTCACCAGCACGGCTTGCGCCTTCGTGCATTAATTTCTTAAGTTCTGCTTTGTCGGTTAAAAGGGCTTCGACTTTTGCCTGAAAAGGCTCAATGAAAGAAATAACAACTTCTGCCGTTTCCTTCTTAAGATCCCCGTACATGCGACCTTCAAAAGATTTAACTAATTCAGGAATTGATTTGCCTGAGTAAGCACTGTTGATCGTCAAAAGGTTTGAAACACCAGGTTTTTTGGCGGCATCGAATCTAATTTCTGTTTCTGAATCAGTCACCGCAGATTTGAACTTCTTTTCCGTGGTTTTGATTGGATCAAGTAGATTCACACAGCCTGTTGGCGAGGACTTACTCATCTTGGATGTCGGATCCTGAAGATCCATAATCTTGGCAGTTGCTTTAACGATGAAAGCTTCAGGCACTGTGAACACATCACCAAAACGACCATTAAATCGAATTGCTAAATCTCTAGTTAATTCAAGGTGCTGGCGTTGATCTTCGCCAACTGGAACTGCATTTGCTTGGTAGAGCAAGATATCTGCAGCCTGCAAGATTGGGTAAGTAAGCAATCCAACGCTGGCAGTTGATGCGCCGCCTTTGGCAGCCTTGTCTTTGAACTGAGTCATGCGATTTGCTTCGCCGATTCCCGTGGTGCAAGACATCACCCACATCAATTGCGCATGCTGTGGGACCTGGCTTTGTACTAGCAAAATAGATTTCTTTGGATCAATACCTAGAGCCAAAAGCTGTGCATAAGAAACTAAAGTACGTTCCTTTAACTGCTTTGGATCCTGTTCAACAGTGATCGCGTGCATGTCAGCGATGAAGTAAACACACTCATGGGTTTCTTGCATGGCAACCCAGTTTTGAAGCGCTCCAAGGTGATTACCAATATGGAAGCTATCTGAAGTTG
>JBEGTB010000065.1:0-4192 GCA_041179585.1 Actinomycetota bacterium | reverse complement strand
TGATTTCAACCGGAGATGCGGCTTGGCCATCAAAGCGATTTCTACTCACTTCAGCTGCAATCGCAACAGGGGATGACGGTTGCAAAACTCGATCATCCACCTGCCCAAACTTCACGTTAGTAGCAGGAAGTGCAAGCACTGTTAAAAATGCCACTGAAGCCAAAATGAACACAAGTGGTCGCTTCATAACAGTTTGCGCTGTCTTCGCCCAGCCACCATGATCGTTGTTAACTAGAGCGCTCTTTCGAACTTTCCATTTATCAATTTTGTGACCAAGCAATGCAAGCACTGCTGGCAAACCAAGAATCGATGCCAACACCGCAAAAAAGACAACGCTAATTCCTGCGTAAGCAAATGACTTTAGGAAGTATTGCGGGAATAGAACCATTGAAGCTAAAACAAGCATGACCGCTATACCTGAGAAGAAAACTGTTCGGCCAGCAGTGGCAACTGATTTAGCAACGCTGGTTTCAACATCGTGACCAGAATGAAGTTCTTCACGGAATCTGTTGACTATCAGAAGTGCGTAATCGATACCAAGACCAAGTCCAAGACCAGTAATTAGATTCAGCGCAAAGACGGAAATGTCCGTAACTTGGCTGATCAAGAACAAGGTTAAAAACGATCCAAAAACTGAACCCAATGCCACGATCATCGGTAAACCTGCCGCAACAGCAGTTCCAAAAATAATTAACAGCATCAGAATGTTTAGTGGAATTGCAATAGATTCTGCTTTAACTAGATCTTCTTTGATCGCAGTATTGATTGAGTGATAAACGGTCTGTAATCCAGCAACATAGATGCGGACGCCATCACGCTCACCGTCATATTTTTCTTGCAAGTCTCCGGCAGATTTCGATGCAGTTTCTGCATCAAGATTTTGATCAAAGTAAATACTGATAACAGTTGCTTTGCCATCTGTGCTAACCATTGATTCTGGTTTACCTGATGTCCAGTAAGTTGCAACTTTTTCAACATTTGGTTCGGCTTTAACCTCATCGGCAAGCTTGGCAATTAGTGTTTCAGTGGCTGGGTCACTAATCAATGTTGGTGAATCAACAATGAAGACAACGCTTGCATCGCGAACTTTAAATTCATCGCGAAGCATGTTGTCGACTTTGGCTGATTCACTATTTGGGTTGTCATAACCTTGCGACTTCACATTGCTAAATACGCCAATGCCAACAGCGCCTGCTAAGGCGATGAAGGCAATGTATGAGGCAAGAATTGCTTTGCGATGACGAACTACAAAGTGACCTAGACGATCAAACACGAATTAACTCCTAAACGGGGAACCCTTAAGAGTCTGCCACGTTAGAGGACTTTGGTAACTTTCAGGCTCTTTGTCTTAGTCGAAACTGTATTAACCGCTGAGGCAGCCACAACTCTGAACTTATGGGTTCCAGTCTTAATCGAAGACCAACGAAGTGACCAGACGCCCTTTTTGCCAGTTGTGTCTGAAGCAATCGTTACCCACTGAGAATTTTGCAGAACCTGCAATTTAACCGTCACACCACTCATAACTGGTGACACTTTTCCAGTTACAACCGGACGAGCACGCCTTACCTTGCTTGACTGCCAAGAAACCGACGTTATTGATTTAACTTTTTTCGTTGCAGTTGCCGTAGGTGTGGAAACACTTGGGGTCGTAACAGCCGGTGCTGCCGGAGCCGGAGCAGCAGGTGCTGGCGCAGCTACTGTCGGGGTTGGTGTCGGGGTTGGTGTTGAAGCTGCAACTACTGGAGTCCAGGTAATTGCTGAAAGGTAAGTTGAATTGGAACGAAGCAGAGTTCTTAATTCATCTGGTGTTACCGGCTGACCAAATGCAATTGTTAAAACAGTGGCAGTCCCGTTTGAATCGGTAAGAGTTAGTTTCTTTGCACCGCCGCTTGCATATTTTTCTGTAATTTCAAATGAAGCCACATTTGAAACGCTCACTCCTTGGCCAGCAAGTCGAGAAACCAAATCTGCTTGGGTGATTGTTACTGACCAACTTGAAAGTGAATTTCCAACACGTGGATCAAGTGAGTAGGGATCATCAACTGAGACAAGATAAGTTGCGCTTCCAGAACCCCATTCGTTCTTTGGTTGAGTTTTTCCGCCCGTTGATGCGGTGTAGTAACCGGTGATGACATCTGTGCCATTAAGAATTACTTTGCCTTTATTGGCATCTGTTTGATTAAGCGTTGCATTTACTGCAGCAACCCAAGCACTGCCACTTGCTAGATATTCCTTACTAAATCCAACATAGTTTTGGTCAACCGTTGAAGAGAAAATCTGACAGCCACAATCATCGCGATCGGCACTTGGGAAATCAATTTGTTTACGTGTGCCGTAGGTTCTGGCAGCGATTACTTGCGCCTTTAGTGCTTCGGCATGCCAACTTGATGGAACTTCACCGATTCCATAAAGGTATTCGGTGTTTAATTTCATTGTGTTAACCGCTTGCAAGTCGCGATCAACAACTACGCCAGGCTTCAATGCACTTACAAAAATATCTATTGTTCCGTATTTGTATCTGTGAACACAGTTACTTGTTGAACACGATCCAACTAAACCAAGCATGCCAATTGAAGTACTGCCAATTGGTCCACCATTTACGTTGGCAAGTGTTGAAGCGTTATCCCAAGTAATAGTTGCAGTGGTGCTAGCTGTCACGGTAGTAATACCGGCACCACTTAAAACGTATGAAGTTCCAGATAAAACAAAGGTGTAGTCAACGTCATAAGTAACGCCAGGAACAGCAACGCCGCCGATTGTGATTGCTGGTTGAACTGCAACAGCATTTGTATTTGATGGATCATCTTCAAAACGAAGCGCCATCATTGGAGTGTCACCCTCGACACTTACTTTGATATTTGGATTTGCGGTGTAGTCATATTCAGAAACCGTTGTGCCCTGGTAATAGTAGGTAACAATTTCTTCGGCAGTTTTTGCTCCGTAAGCAGCCATACCTTGAGCACCATATTGAGATAAACCAACACCGTGACCATGGCCTGAGCCAGTGATAGTAAAAGATGAAGGAACATCAGCCGCATTTGCTGAAGTGGTGCCAAGAAGGCTGATACCCATGGCAAGTGCCATGGCAATGCGAGGAAGTTTCAATGCCTTAACTTTCGGGGAAGTGACTTACTTATAAAAAATAACCCGTAAATACAGTCTTCTTTGGAAGCAACATGCGTTTTATGCCATAAATAAGGGTGATTTCGCTATCAGGAAACAGATAACGGCTAAATTTCAACCCAAATCGCATGTGACCTACGATTAGAGGGCAACAAGGCGAAAATACTTCGCAAAATCAAAAGGATTCCAAAGTTGGGCGTATTAGATAAGGTACTTCGCGCTGGCGAAGGCAAGATTCTGCGCCGATTGGAATCAATCGCCAAACAGGTCAACGCCCTTGAACCTCATTTCACCGCAATGAGCGATGAAGAACTAAAAGGCATGACAAGTGAATTCCGCTCGCGCATTAGCGAGGGTGAATCACTAGATGAGTTAATGCCAGAAGCATTCGCAGTTGTTCGCGAAGCTGCACGTCGCACTCTTGGTCAGCGTCATTACGACGTTCAGATCATGGGTGGCGCCGCACTTCATCTTGGCAACATCGCTGAAATGCGAACTGGTGAAGGTAAAACTTTAGTTTCAACGCTTCCTGCATATTTGAATGCACTTGCCGGCAATGGCGTGCACATCGTTACCGTGAACGATTACTTGGCTGCCCGTGACGCACAGTGGATGGGTCGCGTACACAGATTCCTAGGTTTAAGTGTTGGCACAATCCTTGCCAACATGGATCCGCTTGCACGACGTGATGCCTACCTTGCTGACATTACTTATGGCACAAACAATGAATTTGGTTTTGATTACCTTCGCGACAATATGGCGCATACGCCAACAGATCGCGTGCAACGTGGTCACAACTTCGCCATCGTTGACGAAGTTGACTCGATCCTGATCGACGAAGCAAGAACACCTTTGATCATCAGTGGTCCTGCTGATCAAGCTACTAAGTGGTACACCGAGTTTGCTCGTCTGGTTCCACGTTTAGTTCGCGACACTGATTACGAAGTTGATGAAAAGAAGCGCACCGTTGGCATCTTGGATGCTGGTGTTGAAAAAGTTGAAAACTGGCTTGGCATCGACAATCTTTATGAATCAGTTAATACACCGATGGTTGGCTACCTAAACAACG
>JBEGTB010000064.1:0-2665 GCA_041179585.1 Actinomycetota bacterium | reverse complement strand
TTTGTGAAACTTTCGGGGCACTTATTTACGTTTCTTTGTTGCGTAAATTGTTCCGATAGTTGCACTTGCAACAAATGATGCGAGCAAAATTATCCAAGAATTGGAATTTTCGTTAGTTTCTTCTTCGTCAATTCCACTTTGAGCCATTGGCAAAGCCGTTGCTTCGCTATCTACTGCAACTACAGTTCCATTGAAAGTGAATGCAAATTCGCCGGTTTGAACATGCCCATCATCTGCAGCTGCCCGCCAAGTTACTGTGTATTCACCGGGAGTTAAATCAGCTGGCGCGCTTGCAGATACTGTTGCGCCTTCAAAAGTTAATTCCCCTAATTCAACTTCGGTTCCATCGGCTTGGTTAAGCACAATTGCTGTGCCAACTTCTAAAACTGGATCTGAAAACGTCAGAGAGATTACGGCTGGAGCAACATCGATCTCAGCCCCGTCAATCGGTGAGGTGTTGACCAATTCGGTATGCGCACTTGCTGAGGGAGTGACAAAAAAAGAACTAAAAAGTGCCAAAACAACAGCCAAAATTAAGCGGGTAAATCTCATAACTCAATAGTAATCAGTGAAATTTCTGCTCCCCAAAGGTCTAGAAAAGTGCGCTCGGGTAACATTTTCCTGTGTTGCTTTCAGATAAAGACATTAAAGCCGAAATCGGATCTGGCCGTGTTGGCATGGAACCATACGACGTAGCAATGGTTCAGCCATCAAGTATTGATGTGCGCTTGGATCGCTTCTTTCGCGTATTTGAAAATCACCGCTATCCACACATCGATCCATCAACTGAACAAGCAGAACTAACTCGTGAAGTTGCAACTGTTGGTGAAGAACCGTTCGTTCTTCATCCAGGTGAATTTGTTCTGGGTAGCACTTATGAAGTGGTAACACTTCCAAATGACATCGCAGCTCGTCTTGAAGGTAAATCAAGCCTTGGTCGTCTTGGTTTATTAACCCACTCAACTGCAGGTTTTATTGATCCAGGATTCTCAGGTCACGTAACACTTGAGCTTGCAAACGTGGCAACGCTGCCAATCTTGCTCTACCCAGGTATGAAAATCGGTCAGGTTTGTTTCTTCAGAATGACTTCTGAATCAGAACATCCTTATGGCTCAAGTATTTATGGTTCTCGTTATCACGGACAGCGTGGACCAACACCAAGTCGTTCACACTTGAATTTTCACAAAACAAATATCAAGTAATTATTTTTGAACGCGCGATAGTAATAGCGTGGCAACATCAACAACTTCAGCTGGTGCTTCAACGCCTTGTTCTTGACTGCGAACTGTAACTGCATCGTTAAGCATTACTGAACAGAACGGACAAGCAACAGCAATCTTGCTCGCACCTGTTGCCAAAGCTTCATCGCCACGATTTTGATTAATGCGCGTTCCGATGTTTTCTTCAAGCCACATGCGACCGCCACCAGCACCACAACAGAATGAGGTTTCTTTGCTTCGTTCCATTTCAACTAAATTCACGCCAGGAACATTTGTTAGTAGTTCGCGTGGTGGCATATAGATCTTGTTGTGACGACCTAGGTAACAAGGGTCGTGGTAAGTAACAGTTTCATCGCTTGCTGTAAGCATGGTTAGTCGCCCGGTACTTACTAATTCATTTAGTAATTGAGTGTGGTGAACAACATCGTAATTACCACCAAGTTGTGGGTATTCACGAGCAATTGTGTTCATGCAGTGCGGACAAGTAACAACAATCTTCTTGGCACCAACTTCGTTAAGCACTTCAACGTTTTGTTGCGCTTGCATTTGGAATAAGAATTCATTTCCAGCACGGCGTGCAGGATCACCGGTACAAGTTTCACCTTCGCCTAGAACCATGAAATTAATTCCGGCGGTGTGCAGAAGTTCTGCTACAGCTTTAGTTGTGCGCTTTGCGCGATCATCATAAGCACCAGCACAGCCAACCCAGAATAGGTATTCAACGTCGGCAGGAATCTTGTCTTCACCTTCCATGCCAAATACTCGAACTGGGAATTGAACTTCTTCAATCCAGGCAGTTCGACCATTTTGGTTCATACCCCATGGATTTCCCTTTGTTTCAAGATTCTTAAATAGACCACTTAGTTCAGCTGGGAATTGCGATTCAATTAGAACTTGATTGCGTCGCATATCCATGAAGTGATCAATATGTTCAATGTCGACCGGACATTGTTGAACGCAAGCACCACAAGATGTGCAAGACCAAAGTGCATCGTAATCAATTACTGCACCTTCATGACTGCGATGACCTTTTTCGTCATAACCGTCTGTGGCGTAAAACGGGTCATCAATTCTTGAACCAACTAGTGGACGTGCAGCTTCTGCTTTAACCGCGTCACTTAGTTTCTCTTGGCCAGCTGCATCTTCCCCAGCAAGAATGTACGGAGCCTTGGCGAATAAATGATCGCGAAGATCCATAATCATAAGTTTTGGTGAAAGTGGTTTACCGGTATTCCATGCAGGGCATTGGCTTTGGCAACGACCACATTCAGTACAACTTAGGAAATCTAGATTGCCTTTCCAAGTGAAGTCTTCAATCTTTCCCCGACCAAAAGTTGCCTCGTCAGCTGGATCTTCGAAGTTAAGTAGTTCTTTTCCGACATAAAGCGGAAGTAATTCACCAAGTGCATTTGGGCGACGGCTAAATAGAACGTTAAGTGGAGCTG
>JBEGTB010000063.1:0-9323 GCA_041179585.1 Actinomycetota bacterium | reverse complement strand
GAACTTCGTCTTCATTTATCTGTGGATCAGATATTTCAATTCCATCAACACGAATTTCGCCATCATCGATTTGTTCTAACAAATTAATGCAGCGAAGCAAAGTAGATTTTCCAGATCCTGATGCACCAATTAATACGGTGGCGGTATGCTCAGGCACAGTCAGATTCAAATCATTTAAAACAACTTCGTTGCCAAATGATTTACGTAAGTTTGTAACTTCTAATACATTCATGCGCTACCTTGCGCATTCTGCTTTTCAATTGATCGCTTGAGAACTCGATCGGTGTAGCGGGTTAGTGGAATAGTTATTAGTAAGAACAAAATTGCTGCAATTACATAAGGTGTGTAATTAAAAGTTCTTGAGCCTTGGATTTGTGCTGCACGCACAGCATCAGTCACACCAAGAATTGAAACTAAACCTGTGTCTTTAAGAAGTGCAACCAAGTCATTTAATAGTGGTGGCACAACTCGCTTGAAAGCTTGTGGCAAAACCACGTAACGCATAGTTTGGGTTTGCGATAAGCCAAGTGATCGTGCAGCCGCTCGTTGGCTTGGATGAATTGAAAGAATTCCACTTCGAATTACTTCAGCAACATATGCCGAATAAGTAATTACAACTGCGACTGTGCCAAGCACAATCACGCTGTTGGTAACACCCGTTAAACGTAGTGCTGGCACACCAAAGCCAACAAGCAAAATAACAAGCAGTAGTGGAATGCCTCGGAAAATATCTACGTAGGCAGTTGCTAGCAATCTAAACGGTGTTAGGGCTGCTGATCTTGAAGTTCTGGCAAGTGCTAACCCAAGAGCAATGATGCCAATCGCAACTGAAGCAACGATGGTTAACGAGATGTTGGTGATTAAACCTTTTGCAACAAGGTGAAGTATTTCTCGGCCATACGCCCAGTCAAAAAATGTTTCTTTAACTACCTGCCAGCCAGGAGAGCTGACTAATCCGATTACTAATGTGCCAAGCACAACTATTGATGAAGCCGTTGCCACACCAATTTTTTTGCGCGCTAATTTCTGTCTTGTTTTTTGTCGAGCTTGTTCGCGCTCACTTGGTGACCACGACAAAGCCCGACTCGAATTGCTTCGAGCCGGGCTGTCGTTGTTCATAGTGTTAAAAAGTTAGCACTACTTAAGAACAGGCGCGCCTGCATCAGTGCCAAGCCAAGTTGCAGCAATTGCATCTAGGCTGCCATCTGCTTTAAGTGCGTCAACTGCTTGTGAAACACAGCTAGTGATTGGGCTGTCTTTAGCAAGTAGTAGACCAAATGAATCACCTTCACCGGTTGATGGAAGCTGACCCACGATTAGGCCATTTTCAACTTCAACAGCTGATAGGTAGAAAGCGGTTGGAAGGTCAACTACTAGGCCATCGATCTGACCATTCTTAAGTGCAGCAACTGCTGCAGCGTTGTCGTTGAATACTTGTGGTTCAACACCGATTTGAGTCTTAACTAGATCAAGTGATGTTGTGCCAACTGCAGCGCCTAGCTTTGCATCCTTTAGGTCAGCGATCGCGGTCTTGCCTTCGATCTTGCTTCCCTTGAAAGAAACGATTGCTTGTGGTGCGCTGTAGTAAGCGCTTGAGAAATCAACTGCAGCTTTACGTTCTTCAGTGATTGAAAACTGTTGCAAGTTGAAGTCAAATGTCTTCGCTCCTGGCGTGATTGCGCCATCAAATGTGGTGCGAACCCAAACAACATCTTCCTTAGCAAAGCCCAGTTGTTCAGCTACTGCATACGCAACTGCTGCTTCAAAGCCTTCGCCTGATTCAGGCTTGTCATCGATTACCCATGGGTAGTAAGCAGGTTCACCAGTCGCAATCGTTAGCTTTCCAGTGGTTAGCGTTTGTAGTGATTCGGCAGAACATGCAGCAGCAGTTGTTGCTTCTGCAGTTGTGCTTGCGCTGTCACTTTGTGGTGCACATGCTGCAACTAGTGCAGTTAGGGCAACAGCTGCAACAGCGTTACGGATACGTCGAAAGTTAGCGTTAGTCACGCTTTTCTCCTATTACTTTCAAATAGTGGCATGAGTAAACGGTTGATTACCCATGTTGGGCCCTTTTTGTGGACCCGCGCTTGCCAATTTGTTTGGCCTGGTCTGTTCCTCGGGGCACCCCATCGCGGTTGTGAAGGGTTGTCGGATAGTTAGCCGGGACTTGTCACTATCGCTCTTGACCTATTGATGAGCCTATCAAGTTGCGAATAGGTGTGCCAAATTGGGAAGGGTTTAACCGTGCCACAATGAACACGTGGAAACCGTCAGGTATGAATCAGCAATGCGCGAGGCTTTTGCATTAGCAATCAAGGCTCAAGAAGCTGATGATGTTCCAGTAGGCGCAGTTGTTATTGATGCTGGTGGAAACATAATTGGCCGCGGATTTAATACTCGTGAAGTAACGAATAACCCACTTGGTCATGCTGAAGTTAATGCCCTAAATGATGCCGCAAAATATCTTGGCTCTTGGCGATTAGATGACTGCACACTAGTTGTCACACTCGAGCCATGCACGATGTGTGCTGGAGCGATCGTGCAATCCAGGATTGGTCGCGTTGTTTTTGGTGCATTTGATGAAAAAGCTGGCGCAGTTGGGTCGCTTTGGGATGTGGTGCGTGATTCACGTTTACCGCATCGCCCAGAAGTTATCTCAGGTGTGCTGGCACACGAGGCAGCGCAAATACTTACAGACTTTTTTAAATCAAAGCGTTAGCGCGGTATCGGTGGGATTTGAACCCACGGTGCGCTTAACACGCACACAACTTTTCGAGAGTTGCACCTTCGGCCGCTCGGACACGATACCGTCAACCAGATTACTTGTTTTTAAATGACTTCTTAAATTGCTGGATCGCAATCGTTATTAGGATTGCAGCAAAGATTGCGACTGAAATTCGTTCAGGCAAATTTTGGCTTAGATAGATACCGATATATGTGGCCGGAACGCCTGCCAATCCGCTTAGGATCGCAATTGGGAAAATGATGTTGCCACGTTTGTAATGCGCATATGTTCCAGAAATTCCTGAACCAACAATGACTGCAAGGCTTGTGCCTCGTGCTTCAACTGCAGTTAATCCAGCTGCAATAATCATCGCTGGCACCATGATGATGCCGCCACCAATTCCTAAGAGCCCTGACATAGTTCCAGCAAATAACCCAACTAGAACTAGAAGTATTTTTCCGGCAGTTCCATCAAGTAATTGCGTTGGTTGAGCCGACCAAAGCAATCTTGCTGACGACAGTATTAATAGCGAACCAAAAGCTATTTGTAATTTAGATAAAGAAATACTGTGCAATAACTTCGCTCCATACATCGCACCGAAAAATGAACCGGCTAAAAGAAAAGCAGCTGATTTCCAATCAACATCACCAGTTGCCGCATAACCAATTGCCCCAGAGATTGCGATTGGAATTATTGCGCCAAGTGAAGTTGCATGCGCTTTTTTCTGATCGATTTTTAGCCAAGCAATATAAAGCGGAACCATTAAGAATCCGCCGCCAACGCCAAAGAGGCCAGCAAGAACTCCGGCTAAAAACCCAATTAGTAAAGTGCGTTGTTTTTCAGATGTGGTTAGTGAACCCATTTAAAAAACTATTTGCCTGCAGCTTCTTCGCTAATCTTTGCAGTCATTTCAGTTAATGCTGCTGTTACATCTTCACGCTTGCTTGCAATTTTCTGAGTTGAATCAGCAACTGAATTCTCAAGCTTGCCAAATTCGTTGCCAACATCAGTTAAGAGGCCAGCAATTGCAGTTTGGGTGTTTAGCCAGCCGGTACGTAACTTGCCAACTTGAGTATTTAGATCAGCAATAGCTTTACGTTCATTTTCGATAGATGCCATGATGTGATCGCGGTAGAGAAGTGCAGTGCGCTTAATTTCATCTGACTTAGCTTTAGCATTTGCCAAAATTTCATTGCGAACATTGTTTGCATCTTTTTCAGATTCGCGGTACTTAGCCTGACCATCTGCAACTAGCGAATCTGCACGCTGTTGTGCTTCGCGCAGCATGTTGTCGATACGGCTTTGAGTTTCAGAAAGTGTTGCGCGAGTGTCACCGCTGGTCTTTTCAACCATTGCCTGTGAGGCACCAGTAGCTTCGGTGATCAAACGCTTTGCTTCAGCATTTGCGTTTGCAAGGTTCTTATTAATTTCATTTTGTGAAGCAAGGATCTGATCATCAACTTGCTTTTCAGCTTCAGCACGTAGCACTGCAACTTCTTTTTCAGTGCGAGCACGAAGGTTGTTAGCGCTCTTGATTACGTCATCTGCCTGACGTGTTGCATCATCAAGTAATTTAGCGATGGTGCTTTGAGTAACTTTTAATTGTTCATCTGCATCATCTTGTGAGGCAGCAAGTAGTTGTTCAGCCTGAGCGCGAGCTGTTTCAAGAGTTGAAGTTGCTTCAGCGCGTAGTTTGCGAGCATCCGTGTTAGCTGCTTCGCGAATACTGCGAGCATCAAGTTCAGCACTTGCGCGGATTTGTTCGCGATCTGATTCAGCTTTTTGAAGTGTTTCAGAAGCCTGTTCAACAAGTTTGGTTGCACGGGTTCGAGCAGCACGGATAATTACTGCAGCATCTTCAGCTGCAATTTGAGTTAGTGCATCGTCATCCATGTCGATAAATGATGGACGGCCAACTGCGCCTTCAAGTTCAGCAATGCGTCCATTAAGTTGAGCGATTACTTCTTGGTATGCAGCGTCACGTTTTGGATCGCCAGCTGGTAGCGATTCGATGTCGACACCTTTAAAGAAGCGACCTAGGCCTTTTTCGCTCATTATTTATTCCTTGCTATTGGGGAACCGAACTTAACTTTCAGTTCTATAAGAATAGAGAGGCACGAGGAAATTGGGAAATTTTTTGAATAAATATCCCCATATAAATAGGCATATTTATTCAAATCTAGGGTTATGCCCTAGGTCGACCTTTTGGCTTTCCTGATCCACGTGAACCGCCACGAGATCCACCTCGTGAGCCACCTCGTCCACCAGGTTTACTACGAGACGATCTTGGCAATTCTGGTTCTTGCCAAGGAATGCCACTTGGTCTAGTTGAACCCGTTATTTTGATTAATTCTTTTGCCATAGGGGTTACCCGAACAACTTTTGCTTCAACGCCTGCGCGCTGCATCATTTGTTCAACACCACGTTGTTGGCGCGGACCAACAAGGGTTACAACTGCGCCAGATTCACCGGCGCGAGCAGTGCGGCCTGCGCGGTGCAAATAGTCTTTTGGATCTGTTGGGGCATCAACGTGCACAACTAAATCAACGCCATCAACGTGAATACCACGAGCAGCAACGTCAGTTGCAACTAAAACATCGGTGACGCCTTCTTTGAATTGCGCCAGTGTTCTAGTTCTGGCTCCTTGAGTTTTGCCTCCATGTAATGCGCCGGCAGCAACACCCTTGCGCGCTAAGTCTTTAGCAATGCGCTCAACGCCTAGTTGAGTTCGGGCAAAGAAAATAGTCTTGCCTTCACGTGAACCAATTTCAGCAAGAATTTCATCTTTGTCTTCGCGATAAACGGTGAATAAGTAGTGATCCATTGTTTTAACAGATGCTTTTGAAGTATCTGTTGCATGTTCAACTGGATTGTTTAAGTATTTCTTAACAATCTTGTCTACATCGCGATCAAGAGTTGCACTGAATAATAAACGCTGAGTTTTTGGTTTTGTGTAATCAAGAATTTCAACAATTTGTGGGAAGAAGCCCATGTCACACATCTGATCAGCTTCATCAAGAATTGTGATTTCAGTTTTATCTAATTTCACATGTCCTTGTTCAATTAAGTCATTTAAGCGACCAGGTGTGGCAACGAGAATTGGAACACTGCGACGAAGGGCATCGATTTGTTTTGCATATGGCATGCCACCTGCGATTAGTCGGATATCTAAATCAACACCTTGAGCAAGTGGTTTAAGTGCATCTGTTACCTGCATTGCAAGTTCACGTGTTGGTACAAGTACTAAACCAAGTGGATGATGCGCTGTTGCTTTGCGATGTGCAAGTTTAGTTAACATCGCTAAACCGAAAGCTAAAGTTTTTCCTGAACCAGTTTGGCCACGGCCTAACACGTCCCGACCAGAAATTGCATCCGGCAATGTTTTAACTTGGATTGGGAACGGTTCAACAATTCCTGCACGGTTCAAAATTGGAAGTAAGTTCTCGTCAACACCAAGTTCAGACCATGCTGGTAAATCAACCGGTTCTAATTTTTCGTAGGCAACTTCGCGTTTTGGTTTTTCAACTCTTGGTGCACGTTCGACACGTTCAGCGCGAACTGGACGTTCTGTTCGTTCTGCTCTAACCGGACGCTTTGGTTCAATTCGTTCGCGACCAGATAACCGCTCGGTGCGCTTTGGAGCACTGTCGCGTCTTGGACGGTCTTCGCGAGTTGAACGTTCTTCTCTACGTGGTCTTTCATCGCGACGCGGGCGAACTTCACGTTCGAAACGATCTTCTCTACGTGGGCGCTCAAATCTGTCACTGCTCGCTGGTCTTTCATCGCGACGTGGGCGATCATCTCTGCGCGGACGGTCATCACGACGTGGCCTGTCATCCCTTGATGATCTTCGATCGTCATCACGTGCTGGACGTGTGCTTCTTGCTTTAGCAAATTTATTTTGGCCAGTTGGCTTACCTGATGGATTCCAAACTTCTTTTGTGCCAGATTTCTTGCGATCAGACTTTGGCGCGGCTGATTTACCAACCGTTGCTACTTCACGCTCAACACGTTTTTTAGTTTGCTTGGTAGGTTTTTTGCGCTTATCAGCTGCAGCTTTTTTTGCTGCTTCATGACGGCTAGATGTTTTTTTGCCCTCAGTCTTATTGCGGGCGCGATCGCGCTCAAGTTTGCGCGCGCGCGGCTTTTTAGTTGAAGATGTTGAGGAAGTCATGAAACCCTTTCGGTACATCAACGTTAGATGAGAAACACCTATTTACCTAATCCCGCAACGCATTTTTGTCAGTTAACAGTGCGAAACTAGACGAATGGATGCATTAACGATTGCAGTACTCGCTGTGGGCTTAATTATTGGTTTTTTGATATCTCGAATTGGAAAATCAAATTCGAGTATTAGCCCAGAAGTAATTCGCCAACAAGTCGGCGACGCAGCTCGTGAACAGTTAATTGCAATCCAGCAAACACTTGAAGCATCGACTGAACAGCGATTACAGACCACAACAAGTTCAATTGCTGAACAAAATCGCGCTGCAAATAGCTCAATGGAAGCCATTATTAAACCACTTCAAGAAACCTTGAAATCTCTTGATGCAAAAGTAATCGAATTAGAAAACCGCAGAGTTGAGGCTTACTCATCTATCCAAGAGCAAGTTAAGACAACAAATGCAGCACTTGAAGCGCTTCGCGGTGAAACCACAATGCTTTCTGGTGCACTTCGTCGCAGTGACACTCGTGGACGTTGGGGTGAACTTCAACTACGTCGCATTATCGAAATGATGAGCATGTCTGAGCACATTAGTTTTAGTGAACAGATCCAACAACAAGGTGACGGCGCTGGAAAACCAGATGTGACCGTTTATTTACCAGGAAATCGTGTTCTTTATTTAGACAGTAAAGCTCCGATGAATTCTTACCTTGATGCAGTTAATGAAACTGATCAGGTCCGAAAAAATGAATTGCTTGATGCCCATGCCAAAGCACTGAAATCACACATCAAAACACTTTCAAGTCGTGGTTATGCAAATGATGAAACTGCACTTAATTACGTAATCATGTTTATTCCAACCGAATCATCATTGGCTGCAGCTTGTGAAATTAATCCAACCCTGATTGAGGATGCCGCGGCAAGTGGTGTGGTATTAACTTCACCAACTTCCCTAGTTGCAGTTTTAAGTAACATTTCGATGCTGTGGCAGCAAGATGCTCAAAATCGAAATGCCGATGAAATCTTGCGTTCTTCAAAAGAACTACATTCACGCTTGTCAGTATTTATTGGTCACTTCTCAAAGATTGGTAAAAATCTTAAAGACAGTGTTGAAGCCTTCAATAGTGCAGTTAGTTCATTTGATACTCGCGTAATGAAAACTGCAACTGACATTCAAAAACTGGGGCGCTATTCAGATGAGCTACCAAGTGTTTCGAAACTTGAAGTTGAACCTAAAGATTCAAAATACGAACAAGCTGGTCTTGAATTGCTAAGTGGAGAAGATTCTGCTTAGTTAAAGCAAAACGTTTGTATTTGCAACCTGCAATAGACGTTCGTCGTGTGTTGCCAGGATCAAAGTTTTAGTTGATTCCAATAGGTTCTTAATCACTAGATCAGTCATGTCATTGTCCAAAGCTGAAGTTGGCTCGTCTAATGCAATTACATCCGCTGAATTTGAAAGCGCCATGGCAACGAGTGCTCGCTGCCTTTGACCACCTGAATACGTTTTTATCTGTCGGTGAGCAAAGTTCTCAAGCTGAAGTTTTTCAATCAACCCTGGTTCCACGTTTAGTTCAAACAGATTCAATTCCATGCCATAAGGCAGATCAATATTGAAGTAAGGAATCGTTGGCGTTTTTGAGATTTCTAAATCACCAGAAAATCCTTTATGTAAACCACACAAAGTTTTTAATAATGTTGTTTTGCCAATCCCTGATTTGCCATAAATACAGAACAGTTCACCTTCAGTAATTTGAAATGACAAATCGCTAGAGACAGGTGTTGAACCGTAAAAAGTTGAAACATTGACGACTTTGATTAACTTATTAATGCCTGGTTTTCGTGCATTGAACCCAGATTCGAATTTTGGCGCTTGATCCAAATGGCCGTTAATTACCGCGCCAATCGCAGAATTTTGTATTTCGACTTCTTTAGTAAGTCCCGGAGAGACTTCATCTGGGATGCGCACCCAGCCCTTGCTATTAATTACTTGCTTTACTGAATTACCTGGTTTCCAAGTTTCACTGATTCGACCATCTCGTAAACGCACTACTCGATCGGCAATTTCTTCAGCTGCGACATCGTGGGTCACCAAAATTACCGCACAATTATTTTTTACAGCTGCTGTTCTGATGAATTCATAAACAAGTTTTGCGTCGTCAGCTCCAAGCGCCCCTGATGGTTCATCTGCAAGAAGTAAATCTGTATCTGGACTTAGTGCAAGGGCTATTGAAATTAGTTGTGCCTCACCCCTACTTATCTGCGATGGCATTTTCAATAATAATTTTTGATCTACTAAAGCTAAATTTGTTTCTCGATTTAAAAGCTTGAAATGTTCTTCGATGGATAAATCCTCAATCAAGTTATTGAATTGATTTATGACCGAGATGACAGGTTCTTTAACTTGCTCTGAAACTAAACGAATTTCACCAA
>JBEGTB010000062.1:0-3027 GCA_041179585.1 Actinomycetota bacterium | reverse complement strand
GCCATTTGGCCATGCATGATGCCAACTCGAACAGCTTTAAGTGGACCTTCGATTAGTACTGGTGCCAAATCTTCCAAAGCAACTGCTGGTCTTGAAGTTTTATCAAGTGGCTTATCTTCTTGGCTGGCAATACGTGGCACCACAACATATGCCTGATGTCCTTTTTGCACTTCTTCGACAACTCGCTGCCAGGCACGTTCTAAGTGCGATGGTTTTTCAGCGGCAAAGACAACATGCGTTGTGATTGGGCTTCGCCCTACTGGAAGTTCAGTCAAAGTTGAAACATCCAATGCGCCAAAAGCAGTCATTGCGACAGTTCGTGGAATAGGCGTTGCTGTCATAACTAATACGTGCGGTTTTCGTTCGCTTCCTGCTTTTGCCACAAGCGTTGCCCGCTGCTCAACGCCAAACCGATGCTGCTCATCGATCACAACTAAACCAAGATCAAAGAAATCAACTCGGTCTTCTAAAAGAGCATGTGTGCCAATCACAATTCCAGCTTGGCCTGAGGTGATATCAAGTAATGCTTGCCGGCGACTTGCAGTGTTAAGCGATCCCGTTAACAGCGTTACGCCAGTTCCTTCATCATGTGAGCCAAGTTGGCCACGGGCTGCAAGTGGACCTAAGAGTTTGGTGATGGCTCGGTAATGCTGGGTTGCTAGAACTTCGGTTGGTGCAAGTAGTGCGGCCTGTCCCCCTGAATCAACAACAGTAAGCATCGCCCGAAGTGCGAGAACTGTTTTACCAGAACCAACTTCACCTTGAAGTAATCGATGCATCGGATGGCCATCGGCTAATTCAGATTCGATTGTTTTGGTTACCTCTAACTGACCTGCAGTTAGTTTGAATGGCAGCTGTGAATCAAAGGCCTCAAGTAGGCCGACAGATTTAGTGTGACGTGGGACCGCTGGCCATTGCTCTAGTTCGTATTTCTGCTGGGCTAGCACTAGCTGCAAAGCAAGGGCTTCATCCCACTTCAAACGTTCGATTGCTTTAGCTAATTCATCCTGATTGGCCGGATGATGAATAAGTTGCAGCGCAACATCCAAATCGATTAGTTGATGGGACTTTCTGAATTTCTCATCGATCGGATCAACCACATCCCCTAAAGCACTTAGCGCTGCAGTTACTGCACGCTCAATAGTCCAGGACTGAATCTTGCTAGTTGCCGGATATACCGGAAGCAGTGCTTCGGTGTAATCTGCGGCCTTAACTTGCGCAGCGTCATCTAGTAATTCGTAATCTGGATGGGTTAGCTGGCGCTTGTTATTAAATACGGTGATCTGTCCTGAAAATAAACCACGTCTTCCAACTACTAAATCTTTCTCCCGCCAATGCTGATTGAAGAACATCAGGGTTAATTGGCCTGTGCCATCGCTGATAATCACTTCTTGGCGGGTGCCGGCCTTTGATTTATTGCGCAGATTCTTAAAACTTCTTACCTCTGCTTGAACTGTGACATGGTCACCTATTTCAAGGGACCCAAGGTCTGTTAATGCCCCGCGCTGTTCATAGCGTCTTGGGTAATGGCGAACTAGGTCGCCAACAGTATTAATACCCAGTTCTTTGGCGAAAAGGTCAGCGGTTTTGGGGCCAACTACTTGAGTTAACGCAGATTCCAGGGCCGACACTTAATTAGGTTACCTTTGCCCAAGGACAGATCCTTTGAACCAAGCGGTCAAGAACCCTATAAATAAAGAGATCTTGCCTACTGAATTGGAGTTTCAAAGGATTCATAGGTATTCTTTTGATTCGTTAAGAAAACCCCAAGATTTTTAGGAGTCATCGTGGCTGCTGTATGTGATGTCTGTGGCAAAGGCCCAGGCTTTGGCCACAATATTTCTCACTCACACCGTCGCACCAAGCGTCGTTTCAACCCAAACATTCAGTCAGTGCGTGCGATTGTCAACAACTCACCAAAGCGTCTAAATGTTTGCACCGGTTGTATTAAAGCTAACAAAGTAGCTCGTGCTTAATTAATTTTCATTCAAAATCCGCATCCAATGGATGCGGATTTTTTATTTACTCACTTTTTAAAGTGGTCCCAGCCTTTAGGGCTTGTTAAAACATCATCTACATAAACACCGGGCTCACCTGGTTTTACTGTGCCAATTAATAACCAACCTGTTGGCACATCAAGTGGTGAACTAAAGGTGGCAAGGAAGGCATGGTCTTCCCCGCCATTTAAAACCCAATCGAGTGCGTTGCCGCTAAATGCTGATGCTGCCGCGCTTAAGTCTTCGGCAACAACTAATTCACTTGTCTTGATATGCATCTGAACATTTGATGCCTTCGCAATGTGACCAGCGTCAGAAAGTAGTCCATCGCTGATATCAATCATTGATGTTGCTTTGTGGGCAAGGGCTGCTAATTCATAAGGTGGCTCAGGTGCGCGGTGTGCGCCAACTAAAGCGCGTGGTGATCTAAACCCACGAGAAAGCATTAAGTAACCAGCTGCTGAAAAACCAAGTTTGCCAGCAACTGCAATAGTGTCACCAGGATTAGCACCTGATCGCAAAATCGGATTTCTATGTTCTAGTTCGCCAAGTGCAGTAACGCTGATTGTGATTATTTCGCTTCTAACAATGTCTCCGCCCACAACTTGAACATTAACTTTGCTGGCTTCCTGCGCTAATCCATCAGCTAGTTCTAAAACCCAGCTAACTTCTGTTGTTTCAGGAAGTGCTAACCCGACCAGTAGTGCAGTAGGACTTGCGCCCATTGCACAGATGTCAGCTAAGTTTGCAGCTGCTGCTTTGCGACCAACTTCATTTGCACTTGACCAATCAAGTCTGAAATGCACGCCTTGGCTTAAGACATCAACACAAGCAACCGCTTGGTTTCCACTTGCCGAAACAACTGCTGAGTCATCGCCAATACCAACACTCACTTTGCTGTTGCTACTAGTTGCTAACCGCTTTTGGATTTGGTCAATTAATTCAAACTCGCCAAGTTCCCCAACGGTAATTCCAGGGTTATTCATTAAAAGAATCGCCTTACCTAGCGAAGGCCAGTGCCGCGACGAAG
>JBEGTB010000061.1:0-28532 GCA_041179585.1 Actinomycetota bacterium | reverse complement strand
GGGCCACCATTTAGTGCCATAAAGTTTTGTCCGAAAATTTCAAACTCAATGGTTACTTCAGTATTTGGTTCGTTGCCTGGTGTTTCAACGGGCGTGACCCAATCGCTTTTGAGTTTGCTGTTTGGAAAAATGCTGACGTAATACTCTGCAGCTTCGCGGCCGTTGTAGTTAAACCAAAGACAGGTTGTTAATTCCATCATTCCCCTATGCGTCGAATGTTATTTGTGCTGGTTTTGATTTTGATTCAAAATATCCAACTAACCCAAGTGCCACAATGATCACAGCGCAGCCGATCCATCCCCTGGCATTCATTGTTTCGTTGAGTAAGAGAACGCCAAGTGTAGTTGCCGTTACTGGTTCAAATAATGTGAGCGTTGAAACTGTTCCTGCAGATAAATGTGAAATCCCGATGCCAAAAAGTGCATAGGCCAAAGTTGCCGCAGCTACTCCTGCCCAAAGGACAGCGCCAATTGCTTTTGGTTCAACAAGCCAGGAACTCGTCGTTGCAAGAATTGGAATTGAGTAGATAGCACCAACTGCAAATGCAACAGTTAACACTTCGATGCCGCTTACATTTTGATCTTTAACGACTTTCACGCCAAGCACAGTCAGAATTGAATAAGCCCAACCTGCAAGGGCAACAAAAAGTAACCCGAGCCCATCAGCACTTCCTGATGTACTGGTTAATAACCCCAAACCAAAAATGCCAAGTGCGGTGCTGATTGCCCACTGAATCGTTGGCTTACCTAGTCCCATCCACCATGAAATTAATCCGGCAAGAAGTGGTGCACTACCAAGTGCTACAAGCGTTCCAACCGCTATACCAATTCGGCCAGCACCAAAAAAGAAGGCGGCTTGATAAAAAAGAATTGAGCCACCCATTAACCACATGACCGGTTGCTTGAATAAAACTTTAATTCCGCGGCTTCCGAATTTATAGCGTGAGTAGATAAGCAATCCCGCTGCACCAATGAATACGCGCCAAGCTGCAAAGGAAATTCCGGTTCCCGGAAAACCAACAATCGCTCGGGATGCTCCGCCTGAAGCAAATAAAACCGAAGCACCTAATACTGCGAAAATCGCTAAAGTATTTTTGCTTTGCGTGGAGTTACTCAAAATTCATAACCTCAATTGGTGACTTCTTTTTTCAGCATATCGCTATCAAAATGAAAAAGACTCAGCGGGTTTGCTGAGTCTTTTTCATTCAAGTGGAGATGCCGGGAATCGAACCCGGGTCCTTAGGTGAAGATTTGGTTATTCTCCGAGCGCAGTTTGGATCAGCTTTTCTCTGCCCCGACGTTCACCCAAACAAGATGTCGACAGGCACAGTTACTGTTTGATTTCCCGTAACTTCCCGTAACCGGAAGCCTTGGTAAGTCTCCTTAATGACGTCAGGATTCGGAGCGGAGACGCCCCCGGCCTAACGGACTTCGGGCTAGCTTATGCAGCTAGGGCAAAGTCAGTGCGGTTTTGTTTGGCACTTATAGTTTTGCTGGACGTTTACGAGATGACCAACATTCTCGGCTCGCTTCTCCCATTTCGACTACCAAAGTCGAAACCGTTCATCCCCAAGTATTTGAGGGTTAACGAGTATTGAGTTAACTCCACTATTGAATTTTCTAGTTAATTGTAATTCACATTACTGACTATAAAAACAACGCATTTTGGGGATTTATTCCCAAGGAATAAAGAACTTAAATTGCCTTTTTGATTGCAGTAATGAAGCTATCGACATCTTCTGTTGTTGTATCCCAAGAGCACATCCAGCGAACTTGGCCGGTCAGATGATCCCAAACATAAAAGCGGAAAGATTTCTGAAGTTCCTCTGTGACATTCGGATCAAGAATTGGGAAAAGTGCATTTGCTTGAGGCTCATTCACCTGAATGCCTGGCAAATCCTTTACGCCTTCATAAAGCCTTTGCGCCATTTGATTTGAATTATTGGCATTTCGTAGCCACAAGTCACCTTCAAATAAAGCAAGTAATTGTGCGGAAAGAAATCGCATTTTGCTACCCAGTTGCATTGCCGATTTTCTGACGAACTTAATTGAATCAACTAATTCTGGGTTCAAAATAACTACCGCTTCAGCAACCATGGCTCCGGCCTTAGTTGCGCCAAGTGAAACCACATCGACGCCAACATCAGTGGTGAAGGCGCGCATAGGTAAACCAAGGGCTGCGGCAGCATTTGAAATACGGGCACCGTCTAGATGAAGAAGCATCCCATTAGCGTGCGCCTGATCAGCAATCGCACTAATTTCTTCAGGGGTATACAAAGTTCCAAGTTCGGTTGTTTGTGTGATTGAAACAACTTTTGGTTGAGCCCGATGTTCATTACCGAATCCAAAAGCCTGAGTCTCAATTAATTCTGGATTTAACTTTCCATCCTCCGTTGCAATTGTGTGAAGTTTTAAGCCAGCAACTTTTTCAGGTGCGCCGCCTTCATCAACATTTATATGCGCACTTGCAGCGCAAACTACGGCTTCCCATGATCTACACATTGCTTGAAGTGAAACTACGTTTGCACCCGTGCCATTAAAGACTGGAAATGCAACTGCATGTTTTCCGAAATGTTGTTTAATCACTTCTTGAAGTTCGGCCGTAATTTGGTCGTCACCATAAGCAACTTGATGACCATCGTTAACCGAAGCAATACGTGCAAGAACCTCTGGATGAACGCCGGCGTAATTATCACTTGCAAACCCGCGCCAAACTTTAGAGGTCATTTTGGATCCTTTGCTGTAAAACTAATTAATCTTAACGATTAGTTAGTCATCCATTCCCTTGCTTCGACGGCCCACAGATTTGGCTGCTTCACGCTTGGCATCTTTCTCGGCGATAGCTTGACGCTTGTCATGATGTTTACGACCCCTGGCGATTGCAATTTCAACTTTGGCTTTGCCATCGGAAAAATAAAGGCTAAGAGGAATTATGGTTAATCCACTTTCCTTCATTTTGTTAATGATTTTGTTGATCTCTGTTTTATTTAGCAATAGCTTTCGAGTTCTTGTTGGGTTGTGATTGGTCCAAGAACCTTCGTCATACATCGGGATGTTTATAGCGTGCAGCCAGATTTCACCGTGATCGACCATGGCAAAACCATCAACCAGACTTGCTCGACCAGCACGAAGTGATTTAACTTCTGTTCCAACAAGAACAATGCCGGCTTCGTAAGTGTCTTCGATTGAATAATCGTGACGGGCTTTGCGATTTTGGGCAATGAGCTTTTTACCTTGCTCTTTGGCCATTTAAATCACTATCCCCAACAAGAAACGACTGTGCGGCTTGCTCCGAACCAGCCCATTGGATTGTAAGGAACACCGTTAATGTGCACTTCAAAGTGTAAGTGTGGACCAGTCGACCAGCCAGTTGAGCCGACATAACCGATTGTTTGTCCGCTGCCAACTGATGCACCGTTACCGACTGCAAATGAAGTCAAGTGAGCGTACATAGTCACCAAGCCACCACCGTGGTCAACTAACATCATGTTTCCGTACGCAGTACTCCAGCGAGCTGAAAGTACTACACCACCAGCTGCAGCTTTGATTGGTGTGCCAGATGGTGCTGAAATATCAACACCTGTGTGACAACTCTTGTAGCCATAAACCGGGTGAATACGAGGACCTACACCGCCACCAGCAGCACGACCAGGAAGTGGCCAAGAAAGTGGACCTGTTGCTTGTGGGTCGCCACTACCTTTTGAACCAGATTTAGCAATGCCCGCTACACGTAACTGTTCTGCGCGAAGTTGATCGTATAAAGCTTTAACGCGAGCTTTTTCATCGTTAGCAATTTTTAATGCTGCTGCTTCCTGTGCAAGCAGTGCGTCTACTGCTGCTTTAGCTTTGGCAGCTTTGTCAGCGGCTGCATCGGCTTTTGCTAAAAATTCTGCTGCGGATGCTTCGGCAGCCTTAGCTTCTTGATGCTTAACTTCTGCATCAGCTGCAATTACTGCCAATTGATCTTTGGCAACGACAAGCGCTGCCAGATCTTGTGAATTTGCTTGAGAGATGGCATTGATTGCCTCAATACGAAGCGCCAAATCTGTAGGCGAAGTTGAATTTAAAATAATTCCAAGCTGAGTTGTTTGACCCTGCTGATAGATAACACGAGCAAATTGATCAACCTTTTTTTGCAGGTTGCTAATTTCAGCTTCTTTGCTCATCACTTCATTCAGGGCAATGCTGTAAGCAGCCTTTGCAGCATCGGCTACTGCTTGTGCAGTTTGATACTCGGCACGTGCCGCAGCTTCTACTGCATTTGCCTGATCAAGAGCTTTTTTAGCCGCTGGAAGTTTTGCTTGGGTAGCTTTTAAATCTGCTGCAGCCTTGGCAGCAACAGCTGAAACTTTTGCCAGTTCGTCGGCTGCTGCAGCAACTTTTTGATCAAGTGTTTGATCACCGTATGCAGGCCCAGCAATTGTTGCCAGAACAAGTGAAACGGAGCCAAAGACTCGTAGAACACGCTGGGAAGAGGCGCGCATGGTCTTGCTCCGTTCTAGGGGGAAGTCCTTTAAATCTAACGGAAGTTACAGGTGTTACTGGTGTTACAAAGGCCGTGTCGGGCAAAAAATTCGCCAAATTTCGGCAAATTTTGCCGATTAACCTTTATGCCTGAAGGTGACGGCGCAAAGTCAGTGACGAAGCAGCTGCTGCGATCGCTGTTCCAACCACGAAGAGCACTGGCAAGATAAGCAGCACTTCTTTCCAGGTTACAAAAGCAATAAATGTTAAGTTCGGTGCCAATTTAAGGTCGATTAGTAACGCTTTTGCTAGAACCATTCCGATTGACGCGATAGTTGCACCAATGGTTGAACAAAATACGGCTTCCAAAATAAAAGGCATACGAATTGTTGAATTACTTGCACCCACAAATCGCATGATGGCTGTCTCACGCCTGCGAGCAAAGGCAGCAACGCGAATTGTGTTCATCACTAGCAAAATTGTCACAAATAACATCGCAAGTGCGATGGCTAACGCAAATGTCTGAAGACCTGTCAAAATTTGGAAAAATCGTTCAAGAAGTTTTCGCTGATCTTGAACAGATTCGACACCTTGCATTTTGTTTACCGCATTAGCGATGATGTCAAAATTATCTGGATTATCAATCTTTACTCGGAATGACTCTGGAAGTGCATCGGCACTAACATTTGCCAAAATTGATGAACCTTCAAATTGTTCTTTGAAACGTTCGTAAGCATCGGCTGAAGATTCATAGAAAACTTCTTGTGCCGTGGGCTTAAGTCCTTCAAGAGTTCCCTTGATTGCAACCCGTTGTTCTTCAGTTACTGCACCCGTACAAGTAAACGCAAGGGAACTATTGCCACAAAGGAAAATAGATACTTCAATTTTGTCGTACCAGTAACCCTTCATGCGGTCCACCTGAGCACGCAGCAAAAGCGCAGTACCAAAAAGAGTTAAAGAGACTGCAACTGAAACTATCAGCGCCATCGTCATAGTTAAATTACGTTTTAGGCCCGCTTTGACTTCTCGGCTTACAAATGAATAGCGCATCATTGACCTGCCATTTGGTAGGTGCCACTTGATTCATCGCGGATAACTCGACCTTGTTCAAGTTGGATTGTACGCTTTCGCATTTCATCAACCATTGCGTGATCGTGGGTGGCCATTACAACTGTTGTTCCAGTTCGATTAATACGGTCAAGTAATTTAACAATGCCAAGACTTGTGGTTGGATCTAGGTTTCCAGTTGGTTCATCACACAACAGAAGTTTTGGACGATTCACCACGGCGCGAGCCAGCGCAACGCGTTGCTGTTCACCACCGGAAAGCTCATTCGGGAAGCGACCCTCTTTACCTTCAAGTGAAACAAGTTCAAGAACAGCTGGAACGCGTTGCTCGATTTCCTCATCATCGGCACCGATTACTTCAAGAGCAAATGCGATATTTTCGTAAACAGTTCGGTTTGGTAGCAGGCGGAAATCTTGAAAAACAACACCCATGGCTCGGCGGAATTCAGGCAAGTCTTTTGATGAAATTTCACCGACATTGATACTGTCTACTTCAATAGTTCCATCGCTAGCCACTTCTTCTTTAAGAAGCAGGCGAATCATCGTCGACTTACCTGAGCCTGACGAGCCCACCAGAAAAACAAACTCGCCATCTTCAATTGTTAGAGCAACATCAGAAAGCGCAGGTATTTCGGAATTCGGATACTGCTTTGTGACATGGTCAAAGCGAATCAAAACAAACTCCCTATATAAATGAAAATGCACGACATGCGTACTTCAATAACTTTAATATCCATGCGGATTTTGCAATCTGTGCCACGCCGAGAAGCGGGTTAAGAGTCTGTAAATTTAGGCCGATTGTTCGCGTCGCCAGCGAATTCCAGCCTCGATGAAGTGATCTAATTCACCATCTAGGACAGCTGAAGTATTTCCACTTTCATATTCAGTTCGGTGATCTTTAACCATTTGATACGGGTGCAATACGTACGAACGCATTTGATTACCCCAAGATCCTAAATTGTCACCCTTAAGAGCATTTATTTTTGCTTGCTCTTCTTCGCGCTTTCGTGCCAAAAGTTTTGCTTGGAGCACACCCATCGCGGTTGCCTTATTTTGAAGTTGTGATCGTTCGTTCTGGCAGGAGACCACAATTCCTGTTGGAATGTGAGTGATTCGAACAGCTGAGTCTGTCGTATTAACTCCCTGACCCCCAGGACCAGAAGAGCGATAAACATCGATCCTTATTTCATCTTCTGGAATATCAATTGAGTCTGCTTGCTCTACGACAGGAATAACTTCCACTTCCGCAAAAGAAGTATGGCGGCGACTTTGGCTATCAAAAGGTGAAATGCGAACGAGTCTGTGCGTTCCTTGCTCCACTGAAAGCGTTCCGTATGCATAAGGAACATGGACTGCAAAAGTTACCGACTTAATTCCCGCTTCTTCGGCGTATGAAGTGTCATAGGTTTCAATTGACCAATTGTGGCGTTCACAATAACGCGAATACATGCGAAGTAACATTTCTGCCCAGTCAGCAGCATCTACCCCACCTGCACCTGAGCGAATTGTTACAAGTGCTTCCCTGGCGTCATATTCGCCAGAAAGCAAGGTACGAACTTCAAGTTCACTTAAAACTTTTTCAATCGCAATAAGTTCTGAATTTGCCTCAGCCAAAATTGAGTCATCATTTTCAAGCTGACCAAGTTCATGCAAAACCTGAACATCATCCACGCGACTTCTAAGGTTGCGAAGCCTGCTTAGGTCAGCCTGGAGTGAAGATAATCTGCTGGTTACTGCCTGTGCCTTTGCTTGGTCATCCCACAAATTTGGCGCAGAAGCTTCTTTTTCTAATTCAGCTACTTCTGCAGCCATGGCATCTGGATTTAATACTTTTTCGATATTTTGCAACGATGCATTGATCTGCGCATAGTCTGCTGCAAAATCACCGGTAGCCATAAAGATTAAGGCTACCTTGTTTTAAGAATCTTTAATTAACCAGTCTTGATTAGTGCCGTAGCTCTTGCTTGAATTTCAGGATCAAGCCCAGGAATTAGATAACTAAAAGGCAATTGTGGATCTGCGCTAATTAAAACAGTGACGGAGTTTTTATCCACTGATAAATCAAGCATTTTGAAAGAAGTTAGCTCAGATTCCACTGATAATTTTTCAAGAAATTTGTTTGCCCGGTAGCGGGCTAAAGATTCGTTTAATAATACTTTCTGGTTTACCCCTGATGCATAGAATTTTTCGACGTCTATTGAATGACTTGCTGCAATGGCTACAGAATCAGCAACACTGTTAAGTTTTGATTTTGTCACCCATAGCGTTGCGATATTTACCGCAGTTGTAAGTACTAGAAGAGCAATAACACCGAGCCCTATCCCAAAAACCAGAACGGATCCATCATCCTTTCTAAATGACTTTCTAAACACGCCTAAACCTCTTGAACTACCTCTGCTTGTTTCCCCCGAACAGTTATCGTGCTAAATCCAGTGAAGCCTGGCAGATTTAGCGAAATAACTTTTTCGACCTCGACTGTCACTAATTCTTCATCTACTAAACATGGATTATGCGAGCAACTTATTTTTAGGAAAACCTGGGGAGAATTGTCTGTTAAATCTTTAACAATTTCCCTTGCTTTGGTTTTTCCTTCAGCTTCATTTGTACTGGTTGCCATTACCCGTGCTGCGGTTCTAGCAACATCTTGAACCTGAATATAGGCTGATGCCACATTTGTTACTGCCACAGCCAAATATGAGATTGGGATAAACATGGCCACGGTTGTCAAAATGAATTCAATAACGACATTGCCGTGGTTGCAAATGAGTTTTCTATAAATATTTTTCATTTATGGATTGGCCTACTGCTGTTAACTTAATGGAGAAATCGAGCCAAGGAATTCGATAATTTTTTGTGATCGAAATTTCTATAATCTCTTGTCCACTCAATTTTTTATTTATAACGGTCAGCTGATCGAATTCCGTTATGCCATGATTCGCCAAAATTGATTTAGCCTTAGTCGCACCGTCAACAATGCTTGCGTCGTACCTACCTGCCTCACGGGCACCAGATATGGCTGCAGCATGCATAACCGTTTGAACATTTACAACATTCGCAATTTGGCTAACTGCAAGGAATGCCCCTATTAGCAGCGGTGCAACAAGTGCGAAACCAACCGTATTCGAACCAGCCTCACGGCGCAGATACTGAATGAATTGCATTTTGAAGAACTGATTTCAACTGTCCATCTGCGATTGACCATAGGGCAACTACTAAACCTGCTGTCATGACAGTTACTAGAACCCATCCAGGGACGTCACCTTGTTCACCTTTAATTACTTCTTGTAGCTTGCTCATTACTTTCGCTGCAGCTCTTGCAGTTAGTTCATTTAGGTTTTTCATATTTTCTCCTTAACTAGAAAGTTTGTAGTGCCATAAGACCTGGATACAGTGCAACGATCACAATCATCGGCAGAATCAAAAAAACAACCGGAATCATCATGAGAGTTTCCTTTTTCCCGGCCAAAGCCATCAGTTTCCTTGCCTCCAAATTTCTTGAATCCATAGCCTGCGCACGAAGGACATCCGCTATTGGAGTACCTCTCTCAATTGCCATGACAATCGCCCGAAAGGATCTGGAAACAGATTGAGTATCTAGTTCTTTTTGAATCCGATCAAGGCTTGTCAAAAAATTGTCACCGACCGAAAGACCCGTCGAGAGTCTTTTGATCTCAAGTGATAAATCGCCAGTACACGTATCTGCCACTCGTTGCATGGCAGTAATCATCGGTTCGCCTGCCGCAACAGCAAATGCCAGTAGATCTAAAACTGCAGGCAGTTGGGATTCAATGTTAGAAATTCTTTTTCGGCTTACTTCCTTAAGTAGCCAGCTTCGAAATCCTCCTCCGCCAACGAAACTCAACAGAATCAGAATCAGGCCGAAAAGGGGATTTATCGAATGGCCACCAACTATTCGCAGAAATAACCAAATTATGATCAAAGTCGTCGCGCCGACTGCAAAAATTATTTGTTCGAATCTAAAGCTCAGCAGCGATTGATCACTTGCAGACTTTCTCAATTCCTGAACCACCCGTTGGTCACTTGCCCAAGGAGCCGATTTTCCCGAAACAAGATAGCGATGCAGATGGCTTACAAATTTATGGTTATTTTTTAATTTTTCTCCAGGAATGCCTAAGTATGGTTTTACGGCTTCATGAAGCGGAATTCGCCTTTTACCAACAGCTCTAGTAACAAGCACAAGCCCACCCGAACCAAATAACCCAACGAAAATTGCTCCCAATTTCATGCATGAATCCTTTTTGCCTTTGGCAGTTGGCCAATTTTTAACATCAAAAAATAAGCCAGAACCGAAAAAATGAAACAAGCGCTAAGTAGTCGAAGTCCTTGGCTCGCAAGATAAATTTCTAAAGCAGATTCCCTGGTTCCAAGAATTAACACTGTTAACCAAGGAGCTGCAATTGCAAGTTTTGCACCATTAACAGTCCAGCTTTGCCTTGCATTAATTTCGCCGCGAAGCTTGCTCTCTTCCCGAATCACCTCACTTAGGGTCCGAAGTAAATTTCCTAGATCTGTTCCCCCGACTTCGTAAGCGATTTGCAATGCGCTGACAAACTTATCCGCCACTGGATCTTTAGCTAAATCACTAAGAATATTTAGTGACCCAGCAAAATCACCAGTCACTTGGTATCTGGTCATCGCGCTTTCAAAACTTGGACGAATTTTTTCTGGACCTGATTTGGAAAGCAAGACCATCGCTTGGGGCAATGAAAGCCCTGCTCTAATTGCCGAGGCTAAGTCATCCACTACATCTGCCCACTCTTGGGCCAGATCCTGACTTTTATGTATTGGAAACTTAATCCGATTTTTAAAATGTAGATTCAACGAAGTTTTGGGATATTTGAAGTAGCTAAATAGCGCAAGTAGCGCAAATGCCATACATAATCCCACAATGGTTGGCATTCTTAATTACTCAATATCTGTATTAAATCAAATCCATGATTTTTGAATATTTCCGACTTTGCTGGATGTAAACCTGTAGGAACTAGCTGGTCGCCGACCAGATTAAATACATCAACAGTCTCGATGTTGTTTCCTTCAATACGCCCGGTGACTGAAACTATTTTTTGAACCTTGCGTTTTCCATCTCTTTGCATTGCCGTATGGACCACAACGTCAACTACTGAGGCCACTGTTGGAATTACGAATTCAGTAGAAACATTGCTACCAGCGAGCATTGGCAAAAGGCACATTTTTGAAATTGCTTGCTTTGCGCTACTTGCGTGGATTGAACACATGGATGGCATTCCTGCATTCATGGCTATCAAAAGATCAAGGCATTCTTCTTGACGGACCTCTCCAATAACCAAGCGGTTGGGGCGCATACGGAGTGCCTCTTTAATTAATTTTCTTAAAGTAACTTCACCGGTTCCTTCCAAACTTTCCTGTCTTGATTGCAGAGCAACCCAATCAGGACTGGTCAACTGCAACTCGAATACTTCTTCGCAGGTGATAACTCGGTCAGTCGAATTTGCACTATTTAGAAGTGCATTCATTAGAGTGGTCTTGCCTGCTTGAGTTGCTCCAGCAACGATCACATTTAGGCCAGAAATAACTGCGGCCCTTAAAAAATTAGCTGCCGTGGGAGAGATTGTTTCAGCTAGCACCAAGTTTTCTAGGGACTTTGAACCCATAACAAATTTCCTGATGTTTACCGACCAATGATTTCTGGTGATATCCGGAATAACCACGTGCAAACGGGAACCGTCAGCCAGCGTTGCATCAACAAATGGATTCGCTAAATCAATTCGGCGACCCGTTGTCGCTAGCATTCTTTCAACTAGAGTTCTAACTTGTTGATCCGTCAAAATTAGATTTGTTAGTTCGCTTTTCCCATTCCGCGCAACAAAAATTCGGCCGGGTTCATTAATCCAAATCTCCTCGATTGTCGGATCATCTAGTAAAGGTTGTATCTGACCTAGCCCCGACAAATGCAGGAAAGCTTCTTCTTTTGCTTGTATTCGAGTTTGAGTAATGTCTGATGCTTTACGGACTTGATCAAATTCAGCAATTACATCTTCCAAAGTGTGAGTTAATGCAACATTTTGAAGTTGAATATTTGGATCACCAATTCGAATACGGTGACGAACCTGTTCAACTAAATCGTCAATTACATCAGACATTTACTCTCCCGATGCGCGAGCCAAGATTTGCGCATAGTTGAAGTTACGCAATTTGGTCAGTTGCGCGCTGAGCTAAGTAAATATCTGTGGAAAAATCGAAAAATAGGAAGAATTATCCACAAAAAATAATATTTTGAACTAAAGCGCTTAAAAGCGACTAGTCTGCCTTTTACTTCTGGCGGTTACTTAACCAGCTTCTAAATCCAGCAACAATCGATCCAACAATAAAAAAAGTCGCGATTGCATAAGTTGCCGATTTAACCATTGGAATCGTTACCGCGTAATACCCGGCAATTGGCAAAGCCACTCCCCAGGCGAGAGCGCCAACTAAGTTTGCACCTAGGAATTTGTAGTAATTCATCCGGGCAATTCCAGCGATTGCTGGAACAAGCACTCGAGCCCAAGGGATAAATCTGGCGACAACAACTGCCCACCAACCCAAGTTGTCGTAAAAAGATTCAGACTTTGTAATTGCAGCTCTGATCCGTGGGCCTTCACGCTTATCTAAATAAGGTCGCCCGTAATGCCTGCCCAAAACGAAACCAACTTGATCTCCTAAAAAGGCAGCAATGCCAACACCTATTGCAAGTACTTGAATGCTGATGCGATCAGTGGTTGCGGCAAGAACTCCAGCAGCAAAAATTAAAGAGTCCCCTGTGATGAATGGAATAAACGCACCAATGAATAACCCAGTTCCTGCAAATACCAAACCAAAAACAACAAAATAGAAGAGGAACGGACCGAATAGATCCAGCCATTCAGTAACTTGGCTAGTTAACGCTGCCGAGATCAGAACTTCAAACACAATTTAATTCTAATTGCGGCTATTTATTGACTTGCACCCTGTCCAACCAAGGTACGAATCGCACGAAGTGCAACAGAAAGCGTTGCCAAATCAGTATTGTCGCTCGCTGCAATTTCATTCAGCGTTGCCCTTGTGCGACCCACACCTTCTGCAAAACGCTCTTCCCAAGTTTCAATCCGCTTGTCAACTGAATCTGACTGATTAGTGGCTTGTGCAACTCTTGAAGTAAGACCTGCCAAGGCAACATACAAATCACTTCGCATTGCAGATCTGGCATAAGCTGTCCATCGATCTGCACGATTTAAATGCGTGATGTGGTGAAGTAGACGATCAACGTCATAGCGCTCACTTAGTGCAAAATACAGCTCAACTACTCGATCAGCATCTGCCTTGTGGCGGACAGCAATTTCAATTACATCAAGAAGTGAGAACACATCAAGCAGCCCAGCAACTTTTCTTGCAAGTGGCTCCGGTGTTCCCAAGGCTACATACTTTGCGACATCTGCTTCATAACGTGCTTTTTCAGATCCGCGTAAAAGCTCTGGAACGCGTGGACTTAATCTGGCCACCTCTTGAGCAAATTTATTAATTTCACCAGCAACGTCTAACCGGCCACCGCGAGCTTGTAAGAACCAACGGGTTGCACGGTCAAGAAGTCGACGAGCCTCTAAATAAACTGCAACTTGGCTATCTGTAGAGACAGTTCGATCAAGTTTTTCAACTTCTTGCCAGAGTTGCTTGAATCCAAATACGTCACGAGAAACTACATAGGCACGCAAAATTTCAGCTGGAGTAGCCCCAGATTCTTCATTTGCACGCAATGCGTAAGTAATGCCGCCACGGTTGATCATGTCATTAGTCATAACCGTTGAAATGATTTCCCTGCGAAGCGGATGCTTTAGCATTAAATCGGAATACTTTTCCCGAAGGGCTGATGGGAAATAGTTGTTCAGTACTGGGATACACCAATCTTCATCAACTACTGATTCTTCAGTGAACACCGTAGTTAGATCGATTTTCACATAAGCCATTAATACTGAAAGCTCTGGAGAAGTTAAGCCAGCATTCTGTGCTTGAAGCGCGTCCATCTGACTATCTGTTGGCAAGTATTCAACAGCTCGGTTTAATAAACCAGTTGACTCAAGTGATTCCATCAATCGCTTGTGAACGCTAACCATTTCATGGGATTTTGTTCGGGATTGTTCGAGAATTAAATTCTGCTCGTAGTTATCACGAAGAACTAGATACCCAACTTCATCAGTCATGCTGGCAAGTAAGGTGTTGCGATCTTCAATTCCCAAGCCCTTACTTTCCATCGCCTGGTTTAACAAAATCTTTATGTTTACTTCGTGATCTGAAGTATCAACGCCTGCAGAGTTATCGATCGCATCGGTGTTGATGCGCACACCATTTCTGGCGGCCTCAATGCGGCCAAGCTGTGTGCAGCCTAAATTGCCACCTTCACCAACAACTTTGCAGTTCAGATCTGCACCGTTAATGCGAATTGCATCGTTGGCTTTATCGCCCACTTGAGCATTAGTTTCAGTGCTTGACTTGATGTAAGTGCCGATGCCGCCATTCCAAACCAAGTCAACTGGGGCTTTAAGAATGGCAGTCATCAATTGATTGGGTGACATTGAATCAATGTTCTTATCAATACCCAGGACTTCTTTTACTTCATGTGATAAGTCGATTGACTTAGCGCTACGTGGGTAAACGCCGCCACCAAAGCTGATTACATTTTGGTTGTAGTCTTCCCACGAAGATCTTGGAAGTGAAAACATTCGCATACGTTCAACAAATGAATTTGCTGCATCAGGATGCGGATCTAAGAAAATATGTCGGTGATCAAAAGCGGCAACTAGCCTGATGTGTTGTGAAAGCAGCATTCCGTTACCAAATACGTCACCGCTCATATCGCCAACACCAACAACTGTGAAGTCTTGAGATTGGGTATCAACACCTAATTCAAGGAAATGGCGTTTAACTGATTCCCAGGCGCCGCGCGCTGTAATACCCATTCCTTTGTGGTCATAACCAACAGAACCACCTGAAGCGAATGCATCACCCATCCAGAAGCCACGATCGAGTGAAATCTGGTTTGCAATATCTGAAAATGTTGCAGTGCCCTTATCGGCAGCCACAACTAAGTAAGGATCATCTACATCATGTCGAACTACATCAATTGGTGGAACAACTTTTCCATCGACAAGATTGTCCGTGACATCAAGTAACGCACCAATGAAAGATTGATAACAGGCAACACCTTCAGCTAGCCAGGCTTCGCGATCACTTGGATTAGGTCCTCGTTTAACTACGAACCCACCCTTGGCACCTGATGGAACGATCACGGTGTTCTTGACCATCTGGGCTTTAACTAAACCAAGAATTTCAGTTCGGAAATCTTCCTGGCGATCTGACCAACGAAGGCCGCCTCGGGCAACTGATGCGAATCGAAGGTGAATACCTTCAACTCTTGGTGAGTAGACCCACACTTCAAACTTTGGAACTGGCAGTGGCAAATCTGGAACTTTTGTTGGATCCAGCTTGAAAGCCATCACTGATAAATACTGTCCATTGGCATCTGTCTGGTAAACATTTGTGCGAAGCGTTGCCCGAACTAATGCAACCGAGGTTCGCATAATGCGATCGTGATCAAGACTTGCAACCGCATCCAAAGCTTTATTGATTTTCCTAACAAGTTCTTCTTCAGCATTTGCTCGATCAATTTCTAATTGTGGATCAAATCTGACAGCAAATAATTCAAGTAATAAGTTCACGATTTCAACGTTGGAAAGTAGTACTTGTTGCAAGTAACCCTGACTAAATGGAATTCCTGCTTGGCGAAGGTAAGCTGCGTACGCACGAATTACTGCAACATTTCTTGGATGCAATCCACCATGAGTCACTAGCGCATTGAAACCATCGCTATCTACTTCCCCGTTCCAAGTGGCCATAAAGGTTTGGCAAAAACGAGCTGGCAAGGTTTCAAGTGATGGTGCATTTGATTCATCAAAACCAATTCCAAAGTCATATACCCAAGCAACTGGCTTACCCTTGCGGCGCAAGTCATATGCTCGCTCATCAATTACTTCAATTCCAAGATCGTGAAGCATTGGCAAGACTGAGGAAAGAGTAATTGGATCGCCAACTCGATAAATAGTGAATCGTCTTGTTCCATCTTCATCTAATGCAGGTTCATACATTGAAACTTTAATTTGGCCCTGAACTTGGGCTTCAACTTCCTCAAGAACTTTTAGATGACTAACTGCATTACTTGCTGAAATATCTTCCTTGAATGATTCAGGGAATGATTCACTCCAAGTGCGAAGTAATCTAACGGCTTCTTCTTCGCCTACTTGATCAACTAAAGATTCAGCAAAATCGTCTTCCCAAAACCTTGTTGCATCAGCGAGTTTTGCTTCTAGTTCATCGACGTCAACATTTGGAACACTTGCCCCACGTGGCATACGTACTACAAAATGCAATCTCGCCAAGACTGATTCAGAAACGCGGGCTGAGTGATCAACGCTTTCAGCGCCATATGCTTCAAGCAAGATGCTTTCCATGCGGTGGCGTACTTCAGTTGTGTAGCGATCGCGCGGGAAATAAACCAAAGCTGAAACAAAGCGGCCAAATAACTCAGTTCTGGCAAAGAGGCGAACCTGGCGGCGTTCTTGTATTTGCAAAACGCCTCTGGCAACATCTTCTAATTCAGCTGAACTGATTTGGAAAAGTTCATCTCTTGGATAGGTTGCAATAAATTGCATTAGATCTTTACCGCTGTGGGTGTTTACACCTAAGTCCATCGCGGTTACAACGTCATTAACCTTTTTGGCCAGAAGTGGGATTGAAGTGGCTGTATCGGTGTAAGCAGATGCAGTTAATAGACCGACAAACCTGTGTTCACCAATAATTTGCCCACTGGCATCTACTTCGCGGATCCCGATGTAATCCATAAAAGTAGGTCTGTGAACTGTAGAACGATTACTTGATTTGGTTACCAAAATAATTGGTGAGTCCACTGAACCTTGCATCAAGTAGTTTGCTGAAGCTGATGTTTCTTTGTCGTTCTTTGAAATTCCTAAAGCAGTCCCAGGAAGTGTTGAAACCGTTCCCCCACTTACCTTGCTATGTGAATAGCCAAGAAATGTGAAGTGGTCATCATCTAGCCACTGAACAAAATCCGATGCAATTTTTTTATCTTCGGTTGAGTAAAAAGGTGAAGTTTCGATTGCTGAAATTACAGTTTGTGCTGCTTGGCGCATTGCAGTCCAATCTGAAACTGCTACCCGAACATCTTCAAGTACTTGAAGTACCTTGTTGGTAATTTCTTTTAATTCCGCTGGATTTGTCTCGCGATCAATTTCAACACAAATCCAAGATTCAACGGTTGCATCTTTAGGTAATTTTCCTTGGCCGGCAAAATCTGTTGACAGAACTTCAACCAATCGACCTTTTTTGTCGCGCTGCACCAAGAAACGTGGGTGCATGATCAAGTGCACACCGCGCTGCTGAAGATTTAGTGCTGCTGCCACTGAGTCAACCAAGAATGGTTTGTCATCAGTTACTAACTGAACAATTGTGTGGCTGGAATTCCAACCTGTGGTTTCTTGCGATGGCGCAAAGGTAACAACTTTGGCGCTTCCTAATTCGCGTTCATTTCCAAGTTCAAAATGAGCTGAGATTAATGCTGCAAGATCTTGAGGATTTCGTCCGACTAAATCAACAGGGGCGACTAAGTGAAAGTAGTCTTCAACGATTGATTGAAATTGTTTTGGGACAAGTTCGCTAACTTTTGCCAGCAATTCGTGACGAGCATCTTCTAACCGAATAGAGCCGCGAGATGCCATATCGGACACGATGGAATGCCTCCCAAGAAATTCATTCCTCGTTGAATGAATTTAAATTAAGCCTAGCAAGTGCCAAACTGCATTAAATCCAGTGCCAGTCAATTAGCCAAGGGCTTGGTTCCCAAGATTTTCAGGCATGATTGATGCATGTCTGCTGACCTGATTTATGAATTCTTGCTTCCAGCAGCACCCGAAAAAGTCTTTGCCATGCTAACCGGCTCTGATTACTTGTCAGACAAGGTTTCCAGTTCAATCCAAGGAACATTCGACATATCTGGAAATTCACCTGACTTTCAGATTCAAATAACCCGAACCATCGATGGCGATCTTCCAGAAATGGTTCGAAAGTTTGTTGGCGAGGAACTTACTGTGGTTGAAGTTCAAAACTGGTCCAGTCTCTCCAAAGAAAACTTTTTATCTGCTTTCGAATTGAAGATAAATAATGCTCCGGTTGAAATAAAAGGAACCATCTCTTTGGCTGGCAGTCAAAGTACTCAAGTTTTAATCAAAGCAAAAGTCAAGGTTAATGTCCCGATTTTAGGGGCGATGGCTGAGCCACAGGTTGTGCAGAAACTCAAATCTGTTTTACAAGACGAAGAAAAGCTATGTAGCCAATGGATAGCTAAATAGCAATGTCTAAAATCGACATTGGTTGGCTGACTTCTCCAATTGGTCTTTCAATTACTTCTAAAGCAGCAGAATTTCCAGATTCATTCTCGGCTGTAACTAAATTGCGTCAGTCACATCCAGAAGTTGACCCAGAATTAATTGGACAGGCAATTAGTCAAGCAGGATTGAAATTAAAGGCTGACGCTGATCTCCCGAGTAATTTTCTTCTCACTGATGATGGCTTGCAGCAAGCCACTCGCCCAGCTGTTGCTAGATTTCGCGCTGAATATATTTTTAATAGATTTGGCCACCAACAAATAGTTGATTTAACGTGCGGCCTGGGTTTCGATTCTTATTTCTTGGCTATATCTGGGCACAAGGTTATGTGTATTGAAAAAGATCCATATGTTGCAGAAATTGCAGCCCATAATGTCAAAGATTTAAATATTGAAGTGAAGTGTGCTGATGCCAATACATTTTCAATTCCAGAAAATACTCAAATGGTTTTTGTTGATCCAGCACGACGCAATCCAAGTGGCCCGCGCAATTTGTTTGGGCAAGCAAAGAGAATTCTTGACCCAAATGATTGGTCCCCTAGTTGGGATTTCGTTAAGCAATTGGCAACTAAGTACCGTGTAATCGCAAAAGTCGCTCCTGGCATGAAAGAAGGAATTATCGGTGATTGGGATGCATACTGGATTAGTTCTGAAGGTGATCTCGTTGAGACAATGCTCGTTTCTGGAGGAACCGGAATTAGAAGTGCTGTTTTAATAAATGGCGATCAAGTAAAAGTTATTGAAGGTGGGCGAAAGTCAGTAGCCAAACCAGTTGGGAACTACTTAATTGTTCCAAATTCGGCTTTAATTAGAGCCTCAGCACTTAATTATCTGGCAGAAAAATATGATGCTGGATTAGTTAATGAACACATTGCCTGGTTAACCGCTGAGTCACTTCACGGCGACCTAGACAGAGTTACTGCCCAGTTCTTTAAAATAAATTCTGTTGAAAAGTTCAATGAAAAAGCTTTGGCCAAATCTATGTCTTCACTTGCTGCAGGTTCGCTTACAGTTATGACCAGAGGCGTTGAACTTGATCCTGAATTACTTCGCAAAAAAATTCTGAAGAATCCAACTAAGGGTGGGCCTGAAGTAGTTATTGCAATTTATCGTAACGACTCAGGCACAATCGCCCTTATCTGCTCGCGTTTAACGTAACTCAGCTAAGTCTTTATCCAAAGCGCTGATCGCATCTGGTCCAAGTCCGCAGCAACCACCGATTAATTTTGCACCTAATTTTGTCCACTCTTGAACAACTTGGATTGGCAAAGTTGAGTGGCCTTCCCCAATCCAGCAACGACCAATTCCATCCCAAACTCTTCCGGCGTTTGGATAAACAACAAGCGGAAGATCTGAAACCTTATTTAGTTTTGTAAAAAGCGAAGTTACAAATTCTGGTTTTGTGCAGTTAACCCCAATTGCCATCACATTTTTATGATGTGAAACGGCTCTAGCAAGAGCTGAGATATCTTGGCCGGCACAAGTGTGATCGCCATCTTTTGCACTCATGGTTATCCAAGCTGGGATGTTTGGATACTTCGCTAAGACTTCAAGTAAAGCTTCTACTTCATCAATATCTGGAATAGTTTCGCAAGCAAATAGATCAGGATTTGCACTTGCTAAAACATCAATGCGCTCTTGATGGAAATTAACTAGATCTTCGTAGCTCACGCCGTAATTACCGACGTACTCTTGCCCGCCACCAAGAACAGCGCCGTAAGGGCCAACACTGGCGGCAACCCAAACTTTTTCCTTTGCACTCTTGGCGACATCTTTGGCTAACAAAATTGAAAGTCGCATCAAGTCATCAGATTGATCGCTTGATAAACCAAACGCACCAAAGCCTTGGCGACTAGCTTGATATGAAGAAGTGATGATTACTCGGGCTCCAGCATCGACATAATCCTGATGTACTTCTGCAATGGCTGATGGTTCATCGCGAAGCAATCTGGCTGACCAAAGTTTGTCTGATAAATCGTGGCCACGTTTTTCAAGTTCGCCAGATAGTCCACCATCAATTGGCCATGGGCCTGAAGATAAAAATTGCTCAAATTCTTTTGTCATTATTCTGTTACCTTACTAACTTCCATCGAAGAATCAGTTCCAAATTCAATTGGTGAAGGTTTCCTGCCCTTGCGCATCAATTCGCTTCCAAGTGCAGCAACCATGGCTCCGTTATCTGTGCAAAGTCCTGGACGAGGAATGCGAAGGGTAATTTTGTGCTCATCACATCTTTCCTTTGCAACGGCACGCAACCTACTATTTGCTGCCACTCCACCGCCAATAACGAGTGTTCCAACTTCATTCAATAAACACGCATCGATGGCTTTGCGAAGCAGTACATCAACAACGGCTTCTTGGAATGATGCAGCCACGTCGTTAACCAGAACTTGATTGCCTTTTTTGGTTTCTAATTCCACCCAGCGAGCAACTGCGGTTTTAAGTCCAGAGAATGAAACATCAAAACGATGGCGCTCTAAGTCCTTGGGGGTTGTTAGTCCTCTCGGGAAATCAATGGCACTTGGATTTCCCTCTTTGGCAGCGGCATCGATGTATGGGCCACCTGGAAAAGGTAAACCAAGTACGCGAGCAACTTTGTCGAAAGCTTCACCTGCAGCGTCATCAATTGTTTGGCCAAGCGGAGTAATCTCTTGGCTCACATCTGGAACTAGTAGCAAAGAAGAGTGTCCACCGGAAACCAACAAGGCGATGCTTGGTTGATCTAAGTGACCGTGCTCCAATTGGTCAACGCAAACATGTGCTGCCAAGTGATTAACGCCATAGATCGGTTTGTTTAGCCCTACTGCCAATGCTTTGGCACTTGCCACACCAACAAGTAAGGCGCCTGCAAGTCCAGGGCCTGAAGTCACAGCTAAGGCATCGACATCTGAAAGTTTCACACCAGCTTTTGAGCAGGCGCGTTCAATAGTTGGAATCATTGCTTCAAGATGTGCTCGGCTGGCAACCTCTGGAACAACACCACCAAAGCGAGCGTGTTCGTTAACACTTGTTGCGACTTCATCAACTAAAAGTGTGTTTCCTCGAACAATCCCAACGCCCGTCTCATCGCAAGAAGTTTCGATACCTAGTACTAATGGTTCGCTCATGCCAACTTCTTTCGCATGACATCTGCATCGATGGACGGACCGTAATAGTTACGTCTTATATCTATCCGAACAAATCCAGCTGATTTATAAAGGTCTATTGCCGGTTCATTATCGGTTCGAACATCTAAGAAAAGTTCGCGTACCCCGTGGGAAACCGCAGTTTCCTCGAGCCAATTGAGTAATTTCTTGCCAAGACCTTGGCGCTGATGGCCTCTAGCTATGGCAATTGTGTTTATGTCACCTTCGCGGCCAACGAATCTCAAAGACGCGTATCCAATAATTTGATCAGATTGCTCAAGCACCACAACTTCACGCGATTGCGGAACTTCAGCTAGCTCTTCAAGAAACATATCTTTTGACCAAGCTTCTTTTGGAAAAAGATCTAATTCAATTTCCATTACGGCATCCAAGTCAGCCAACTTCATCGGTCTAATCATCACAAGACCGATTTTCTGTTTGTTGGTTCAACCGCATCAGGTTTGCGCAAATACATTGGGCTAACTGGAAGAGTCTTTGCACCTCCAGAAGCAAACAACTGACCTAGAGCGCTTGCATTTAGCGTTAATTGCTTTCCGCTAATTACTTCTGGATAAAGATCGACTGCAGGTCCAACGAACTGTGCATCTGAAACAAAATCAAAAATTTCAGATGGTTTATTGACCTGTGGTTCGCCGATTCTGCCTTGGTCGTATTTGGCCCAATAAAGTTCTTTTCTGCGAGCATCAGTGACCACAACACATGGCTGACCAAATTCAAATGCGACCGCATCGAGTGAGCAAATTCCATGAACCGGAATGTTCAAAGCAAAACCAAGTGCTTGAGCTGTTGCAAGGCCAACTCGAAGACCCGTATAGGGGCCCGGCCCAACGCCAACCACAATGTCCGTTAAATCTTTAGTAGTCAGCGAATTTTTATGCAACAACTCGGTGATCTTTGCTGAAGTCAATTCACCTTGAATTCCATGCTGGGTATCGGTGAACTCATCGATAATCTCATTTGAATTAAGAAGTGCGATGGACACACCTACAGAAGTATCAATGGCCAGAATTTTCATGACCACTCCGAAAAATCTAGGTCTTTCCAGCGATCACCAAATGCTGTGATTTCAACTATCCGGTCCCCTGCAGATGGATCTTCTTGAGATATTTCTGAAGATCTTTCAATGTCGATTTGCAACCAATCATCTGTTAGGGCGCTAATAAAAGATGCGCCCCATTCCATAACAACAACTGCATTTGGATGATCTTCAAGTTCTAGATCCATCAATTGCTCAGGGCTTTCAAGACGATAGGCATCGATATGAATTAATTCTGGATTATTGCCAGTGGCTTTGTGGATTCGGGAAACAACAAAAGTTGGACTTGTAACGGTGCCAGAAACTTTTAAGCCTTGGCCCAATCCTTGAGTAAATGTGGTTTTGCCTGCACCTAATTGGCCATTTAATACAAGGTAATCCCCTTGGCGTAATTGCTTTGCTAAATGCACGCCAAAAGCGCGCATTTGATCAGCATCAGGAATTACAAATTTCACAGTTATCCGTTTAAGTAATTACGGAAAACTCGCGGACCAATGCGAGTAACTATTTCGTAATTGATAGTCCCGGCAGCTTCTGCCCAATCATTAACACTTGGTTCACCGTTTGCTGGATCACCAAATAGGACGGCTTGATCGCCAGGTTTAACATTGGCATCGCCGATATCAACAACAAACTGATCCATGCATACTCGACCAGAAATCGTGAATCTCTTTCCGTCAATTAATAACGGTCCTTTATTTGACGCCGCACGTGGAATGCCGTCGGCGTATCCAGCAGGGATTAATGCAAGTTTTGTTTGATTCTTTGTGTGATATTGGTGTGCGTATGAAACACCTGTACCTGCGGGAACATCTTTGATCAAAATAATTGGTGAGCGAAGTCGCATTACTGGTTTCAAGTCATGTTCCGTTGCTTCACCAACCTCAGGACTTGGAGAAATGCCATAAATAGCTAATCCTGGTCGGACAAGATTGTTGTAGGTGTGAGGCAAACCAAGGGTTGCTGCAGAATTTGATAAGTGCTTCACTTCTAATTCGAAATTTGCATCGGTCAATGCATCAACAGCGATTTTGAAGTTATTTATTTGTTCGCCAATTGTTGGATTGCTTGGTTCATCAGCATATGCAAAGTGTGAGAAAACTCCAACAACTTTCACTTGACCTGCTGATTGTGCCTGCTTAAGGGCACTAATTAAATTAGGCAGATCATCGAGTGTGACACCGTTGCGACCAAGTCCAGTATCAACTTTTACCTGGACTCGTGCAGACTTACCTACTTTTCCAGCAGCTGCACAAATGGCAGAAAGCGACTCAAGTGAATTGATTCCAAGATCAATATCCTTTGAAATACATTCTTCAAATCGATCATCGAGCGTATTAAGCCAGGTGAGAATTGGGCCAGATACGCCTGCATTACGAAGATCGATCGCCTCTTCAAGCAGCGCAGTTGCTAACCAATCTGCTCCTCCGCGCTTTGCTGCCTGCGCACTTTGCACAAGACCGTGACCATAAGCATTGGCTTTAACGATTGCCATTAAGGCAGGTCCATTTATTTTGCGCTTTAGAGTCTCAACGTTTCGGCTTAGTCGACCTAAGTCAATGTCCGCAGTTACATGATGTTGGGTCATCAAACTCACACTTTCTCAGCAATTACGTATGCAATGGCGACAGGTCCATCATGGCTGATCGAAACATGCCAATTAGTCACACCAAGTTTGTCAGCGACTTCTTTAACTGAACCGCTAATTGTCACTTCTGGTGCGCCGCCGTTACTGACTTCACAATCATGAAAGTGCATGCCTGCAGGAGCTTTAAGAGCTTTTGCAACAGCTTCCTTAACTGCAAATCTGCCAGCAAGTGACTGCAAAGCAAGCTCATGACCTTCAGCACTTTTTTGTTCGGCTTTAGTAAAAAGGCGATCGGCAATTCCAGGAGTGCGTTTTAAGACATCCTCAAAGCGCGCTAAATCAACGACATCGACGCCGATTCCAATTATTGCCATGTATTAACTTTGCCCTGAATTTTGTTAAATTGCGAAATTCGCACCTGAATTAACAGGTTTATTCAACAGTTACGCTCTTTGCAAGGTTACGAGGTTGGTCAACGTCATAGCCTTTCACAGTTGCCATCTCACAGCTGAAAATTTGTAGTGGCACTGTGGCTAGAAGTGGCTGCATCAAGGATGGGCACTTAGGCAGACGCATAATGTGGTCTGCAAATTCGTTAATTGACTCATCGCCTTCTTCGGCAAGCACAATTGTCTTTGCGCCGCGAGCGCGAACTTCTTGAATATTCGAAACGATCTTGTCGTGCAATTCATCTTCAACAGGTGGCACCACAATAAAAATTGGAAGACCATCTTCAATAAGTGCAATCGGGCCATGTTTTAATTCACCTGCAGCAAAACCTTCGGCATGCATGTAAGCAAGTTCTTTAAGTTTTAGCGCTCCTTCAAGAGCAACTGGGAATCCCACGCTTCTTCCTAAGAACAGAATTGAATTAGCTGAATGAATTTCTTCAGCAATTCGCTTAACGCCTTGGGCTGTATCAAGCACTAAGTCGATCTTGTTAGGCATACTTGCAAGTTCAAGTGCGATTTCACTTGCTGCTTCCCCGTAACCTGTGCCACGAGTTTGAGCCAAATACATTGCGAATAAATACAGTGCAACGATCTGGGTTAGGAATGCCTTAGTTGAGGCAACTGCAATTTCAGGGCCTGCGTGCGTATAAATCACCGCATCGCTTTCACGTGGAATTGTTGATCCGTTTGTATTGCAGATTGCCAATACTTTGGCGCCCTGCTCTCTGGCGTAACGCATTGCCATCAATGTGTCCATGGTTTCGCCAGACTGACTGATGGCAACAACTAAAGTCTCATCGTTCAAAATTGGATCGCGGTATCTAAATTCACTAGCCAATTCAACTTCAACCGGAACGCGGGTCCAGTGTTCAATTGCATACTTGGCAATTAAACCTGCGTTATAAGCCGTTCCACACGCTGTAATAATAATTTTTTTGATGCCTTTTAAATATTTTTCATCAAGTGCCATGTCGGGCAGCGAAACTTTGCCAGTTAAATCGATTCGACCAAGCAAAGTGTCTGCAACCGCTTTTGGCTGTTCAGCAATTTCCTTAAGCATGAAAAGGTCATAACCACCCTTTTCTGCAGCTGATGCATCCCAAGTAACTTCATACTCAACTACGTTTACGGGATTGCCTTGGAAGTCTGTCACTTCAATTGAATCTGGAGTGATTTCAACAACCTGATCTTGACCTAATTCAATGGCATTGCGAGTGTGTGCGATAAAAGCTGACACATCAGAGGCGAGGAAATTTTCACCTTCGCCGCGACCAACAACAAGTGGTGAATTCCTGCGAGCTGCAACAACCAAATCTGGTTTGTCCGCACTGACAACCACCAAAGTGAATGCACCTGTTAGTGACTGACAAACTTCGCGAAGTGCATCACCTAAGTCCGGAGTGGTTTTAACTTGCTTGGCTAATAGGTGAGCAACGACTTCAGAGTCTGTCTGGCTACGCAGAGTGACACCTTCAGCAATTAATTTGTCACGCAGGACTGCAAAGTTTTCGATTATTCCGTTGTGAATGATCGCAATAGAACCGTCTTCACTCAAATGTGGATGAGCATTAACGTCACTTGGCGCGCCATGAGTTGCCCAACGAGTGTGGCCGATACCAGTTGAAGATTTTTGAAGTGGTGATGCCGAAATATCGGCTTCTAAGTTTGCTAATTTGCCAGATTTTTTGCGTGATTCAATTTGGCCATCTGCGACAATTGCAACGCCTGCTGAATCGTATCCGCGGTATTCAAGTCGACGAAGACCTTCGATAACAACATCTAATGCTTGTTGCGGTCCAACATATCCAACGATTCCGCACATATAGAACAGTCTAGCGTGAGCAGATTTTGATTAAGCAGAACCTAAAGACTGCAAGTGTCTTTAACGACAGCGGCTAATTTATTTGCAATATCTTCGGCTTGATTTTGGGTTGTGGCTTCAACCATCACGCGGATAAGTGGCTCAGTTCCACTTGGACGAAGTAGTACTCGCCCAGTCTCGCCAAGTTCAGCTTCTGCTCGCTTTACCGCTGAAACTAACTTTTCATTGCCCACTTTTAATTTGTCTACGCCTTTAACGTTTACCAAAATCTGCGGAAGCCTAGTAACAATGCTTGCTAATTCACTAAGTGACTTTCCAGTTCGCTTCATTTCATTCATCACGTGAAGTGCTGTCAAAATGCCATCGCCAGTTGTGGCGTATTCGCTAAGAACTACGTGACCACTTTGTTCGCCACCAATTGTGAAGCCCTTTTCACGCATTGCTTCAAGTACATAGCGATCGCCAACAGCAGTTGCCACAACCTCAATTTCAAGCTCGCGCATAGCAATTGTGAAACCTAAGTTAGACATAACTGTTGCAACCACTGTGTTTCCAACAAGTGTCTTTTTGTCCTTTCGACCATTAGCCAAGATTGCCAAGATTTGGTCACCATCGACAAATGATCCATCTTCAGCAACTGCAAGAAAACGATCTGCATCGCCATCATGGGCAACACCTAAATCTGCGCCATGTTCAGCAACTGCTGCGAATAAATCTTCCATGTGAGTTGAACCGCAGCCGTCATTAATGTTCAAGCCATTTGGTTCACAGTGAATCGTGATTACTGTGGCTCCAGCACGACGAAGAGTTTCTGGACCAATTAGTGCCGCTGATCCATTTGCACCGTCAACAACCACTTTTAAGCCAGCAAGTGAATTGTCAATGCTGCCAAGTAAGTGGTCGATGTATTTTTCAACTAATTCAAAGTCTTGACGGATGCGACCAACTGAAGCTCCCGTAGGCAGATTTGGATGAGTGTGCAAGTGGCGTTCAATTGCATCTTCAACATCATCGGCAAGTTTTTGGCCACCGCGAGCAAAGAATTTAATGCCGTTATCTGGCATTGCATTATGACTAGCGGAAAGCATCACGCCAAGATCAGCGCCCGTTACATCGGTTAAGAACGCAACTGCAGGTGTTGGAACTACGCCAACATCGATGACATCAACGCCAGCTGATGCTAAACCTGCTGAAACTGCGGCCTGTAAAAATTCACCACTAATTCGCGGATCGCGACCAACTATTGCAAATGGCCTGTCAGTTTTATGTGAAGCGAACTCGCCACTTTCAGCCAATACTTCTGCTGCGGCAACACCAAGTGAGGTTGCTAGTTCAGCAGTTAGTAGGCCATTCGCTAATCCGCGAACGCCATCGGTGCCAAAAAGGCGATCCGACATGTTAACGCTTTGAGTACTGTGAAGCCTTGCGTGCTTTCTTCAGACCGTACTTCTTACGTTCGGTCACGCGTGCATCGCGAGTTAGGAAGCCAGCCTTCTTAAGATCTGGTCGGTTGCCTTCAACATCAATTTCATTTAGGCAACGTGCAACACCAAGACGTAGCGCACCCGCTTGACCTGAGATGCCGCCGCCATCGATGCGTGCAATTACGTCGTAAGCACCTTCGAAGTTAAGGATCTTGAATGGATCGTTAACTAATTGTTGGTGAACTTTGTTTGGGAAGTAATCTTCAAGAGTGCGACCATTGATTGTCCAAAGACCAGTACCTGGAACGATACGAACACGTGCAACAGCTTCTTTACGACGACCAGTTCCGCCACCATTCTTCTGTGGTGCCTTGCGAGGTTCGCGAGGTGCAGCAGGAGTTTCTGAAGTGTATTCAGTTAACTCTTCTTCAACAGCTTCGAAGTCTTCGTTTAGTTCTGTTACTTGTGACATGTAGTTTTCGTTCCTTTTTCTTTAAATCTATTCGCGGTGCTACTGAGCAACCTGTGAGATAACAAATGGCTTTGGGTTTTGTGCTGCGTGTGGGTGTGATTCGCCTGCATAAACCTTCAGCTTGCTAATTTGCTGATCGCTTAGCTTGTTATGAGGAAGCATTCCCTTAACCGCTTTTTCAATTGCACGACGTGGGTTTGTTTCTAGAAGTTCGGTGTAGTTAGTTGCACGAAGACCACCTGGGAAACCTGAGTGACGGTAATCAATCTTTGATTCCTTCTTTGTTCCAGTTAATGCAACTTTGTCAGCGTTGATTACGATTACGAAATCGCCAGTGTCAACGTGTGATGCAAAGATTGGCTTGTGCTTGCCACGTAGCAAAGTAGCAACTTGCACAGCAAGACGACCCAACACAACATCGGTTGCGTCAATAACATGCCATTCGCGAGTTACCTCGCCCGCTTTCGGTGTAAACGTGCGCACTTTTTTGCCTTCTTTTAGAACTTCGTGGTTTTTAAGATTTGTCGCATCTGGCCTTATTTTTAAAGCATTTGCGACTTCCAAAGATACCTTCCATATGGGCTTTGGGTCAAAATGAG
>JBEGTB010000060.1:0-5105 GCA_041179585.1 Actinomycetota bacterium | reverse complement strand
GAACGCGACGTAATTGATTGCGATCAACTGTTTCAATTACTTTGCTACGAATGTCAACACGTTTTATTGTGTCAGCAATCGGTAAAACTGGGATTACTGCAACCGAACCATTTTTAAGTTCGGTCACAACTCGATTTGTAACTTCAACTGGGACAAGTGGACGCGCTGCATCGTGAACTAACACAAAAGAAATATCTTCAGGTAATACTGCAAGCGCGTTTGCAATTGAATCCTGACGTTCATTGCCGCCAGCAACAATGTGAACTTCAGCATCAACATTTGCTAATAATTCACTTGCTAGATCTAGTTCATCGCTAGGTGCTGCCACAACAATTACATCTGCAACAACACTCATCGCCAGAGCGCTTCTAGTTAAAAGTGAAATGCCGTCAAGAGCAATAAATGCTTTTGGTTTTTGCGCGCCAAGGCGCGTGCCTGTTCCTGCGGCAGGAATAATTGCCGCCACTCGCCCAGCAGCGGCATTACTCATTAGGAAGCTAATACCTCGTCAAGAATTTCTTCAGCGCGAACTTCATTCGTGCGTTCAGCTAAAGCGATTTCACTTATTAATTGAGTGCGAGCGCGAGCAAGCATGCTCTTTTCGCCGGTTGATAATGGCTTCTTTTGGCTACGGCGCCATAGGTCGCGAACAACTTCAGAAACCTTGATTACATCACCGGATGAAAGTTTTTCAGTATTTGCCTTGAAACGACGTGACCAGTTTGCAAGATCTTCAACATAAGGCTGGCGAAGTACGCCGAAAACTTTTTCTAGACCTTCTTGGCTGGTTACATCGCGAACGCCAACAAGTTCTAAGTTCGCAGATGGAACGCGAACAGTTAAATCTGACTGATGAACCTTAAGGACTAGGTATTCCTTCTTTTCACCTTTAATTACTTTGGTTTCTTTGCCGATGATGTCAGCTGCGCCATGGTGAGGGTAAACAACAGTTTCGCCAATTTTGTAGGCCATTAATTCAAGTTCCTTTTGATTTAGAAACTCAATTTTACCACAGCCCAAGATTTACCCATTTCGCCTAAAACCCCGTAGTAAATGGCTTTTGAGCCACTACTAGGCTGGTTGCCATAAAGCTTGAATTTCTAAAGGAATGTAATGAAGAAAGTTGTCTTAGCAGTAGCCCTAGCTAGCTCACTACTTGTGAGTGGATGTGCTGCAGGTTTTGATGCGCAAACTAATCAGCAAGGCAACTCAGGTAATGGTCGCACTGCAGATGTCGACAACATTCAGATTCGCAATGCTGTGATCGTGGTAGATGAAAAAAGCCAGGAAACCGGAACACTCGTTGCAACAATCATCAGCAAAAACGAATCAGATCTATTAGTTGGAATCGAGATCAATCCTGCAATTACAGCAGGTGGATCTGCAATCGAACTTAAGCAAGACATGGCAGTTGCTATTGGTTACAACTCAGATACTTCAATTGCACTTTCAACAACTGGCGCAGCGCTTACACCGGGACAATTTGTTGATGTGAACTTCGTCTTTGGCAAAAATAAGTCGATAAAACTATCTCTGTTAGTTGTTGAAAATACGGGTTACTACTCAGATGTTGTTATTCCAGTTGCTGAGCCATCAGCAACCCCAACACCTTCAGCTAGTTAATTTCGAACTTGTAACCAAGTCCGCGAACTGTATGTAGCAGTTTGGGATTTGCTGGATCGTCTTCAATCTTTGCGCGAAGACGTTTGATATGAACATCTAGTGTCTTGCCATCGCCAACATAATTAGATCCCCATATGCGATCCATTAATTGGCCACGGGTAAGAACGCGACCAGAATTTTCCATTAAGTACTCGAGCACTTCAAATTCTTTTAACGGCATTAAAACTTCTTTGCCGTTTACTTGAACACTGTGACGAGCACTGTCTAACTTAACCGGTCCAGCTTCAATCACATCTTCATCAATGTCTGATGGAACTGCAGTTCCGCGTCTTAGGACGGCACGAATGCGAGCTATCAATTCTGGTGTTGAAAAAGGCTTAGTTACATAGTCATCTGCGCCAAGTTCAAGGCCAACGACTTTATCTACTTCAGTATCCTTCGCAGTCAACATAATTATCGGTACATTGCTTTTCTTGCGAATGTATTTACAAATATCTGCACCTGAAACTTCAGGCAACATTAAGTCAAGTAGGACCACATCTGGATGAACATTGTCAAACTTTTCTAGACCTTCTTTACCTGTCGCTGCAAGTTCAACACTGTAACCTTCTTTACCCAACATGAAGTCAAGTGCTTCGCGAAAAGATTCTTCGTCTTCAATTACAAGAATTTTTGTCACTTGCTTGAGTCTCCTTTTGCAGGACCATGTCCATTTAAATATGCCGGTACGCGAATGGTGAACGTAGAGCCATTGCCTTGGCTGGACCAAACTATGCAATCCCCACCATGATTTGCACAGATATGTTTCACGATAGATAAACCAAGTCCAGTTCCGCCAGTCTCTCTACTTCGAGCAGGATCAACACGGTAAAAACGTTCAAAAATTCTTATCTGATCTTGTTCACTAATTCCTGGACCTTGATCAGTCACTGAGATCTCAATCCAGTCGTCAACTCTTTTTGCTCCAACCCCAACATTGGTGTGAGCAGGTGAGTATTTGATTGCGTTAGAAATCAGATTAGAAAGTGCAATTACAAGTTGCCGTTCGTCACCAAGAATTCTGCCAACTGAAACATCGCTTGCGACATTGACACTAATTTGATGCTCTTGTGCCAAAATTTTTGTCGTATCCACCGCTTCGCTGATAATTAATTCAACGTGTACTGGTGTCATGTTACGCATTGGATGTTCACTCTGAACTTGGCTAAGTGAAACAAGATCAGAAATTAAATTAGTTAATCTTTTAACTTCTTGCTGCATTCTGAGAGCAAATTTATTTATTTGAACCGAATCATTTTCCGCAGCTTGGATGGCCTCAGATAATAAAGATAAGGCACCAACTGGAGTTTTTAGTTCATGCGAAATATTTACAACAAAATCTCGACGAACATCATTTAATCTTCGCTCTTCACTCAAGTCTCTGGCAATTAAAAGGGATAGCTCAGAATCAATTGGAGATACCTGAATGTGCGCTTCCCATTCAGCAAATTTGGAACCAAGTCGAGTGATCACAACATCTCTACTTTGGGTTTTACTTAATCGATGAACTTCTCGGTTAAGCGCTCTAAGTTCTGGAGTTGTCAGTCGATCATTTTCTACAATTCCCATTGGAACGCAATTAGAACTATAGGCAATTATGTTGTCGTTGAAATCAACAATTGCCGCTGCATCCGGCAGGTACTCCAAGACGTCGCGAAGAGCTGCAATACGACTTGAATTTGAGTCATCTGCAACTTTTTTTCTTGTCTTTTTTTTCAGAACCAAGAAAGACAGAATTATGAGCGCAAGTGCTACAGCAGTGACGCTAGCTATTACTCCCAAATTCTGCACATACTAAGGATAAGTTGTTTAATATTCGAAACTTCACTCAAGACTTAGCAATTAACTTGATGTTCACTATTTGCTCGACAAGAATTCACTTAAATCCTTGAGTTTAAGTTGAAAGTTTCTTTAATCAATGCGACTTATTGGCTAAAGTGGACGTATGCGCGAAGATTACCAAAGTCAACTTGAATCTATAAATCTTGATTTAGTCGTTATGACCGAATTAGTCGGCAAAGCTATTTCATCAGCAACTGAGTCACTTCTTACAGATGACCTTCAACTTGCTGAACAAGTCATCTCAGGTGATGAATTAATTAATTCCCTGAATTCCTCAATTGAAGAACGAAGCCTTCAAATGGTTGCTCTTCAAGCGCCAGTTGCTCGTGACCTTCGAATCCTTATGAGTGCAATCCGTATGGGGTCCTCACTAGAACGTATGGGTGATCTTGCAGCACACATCGCTAAGCAAGTTCGTCTTCGTTATCCAAATCCTTCAGTTCCAGAAGAACTTCGTAGAACATTTGCTCGCATGGGTGAAGCTGCAACAAAAATTGTTGCTGAAACAGGTCGAGTTATTAAAACTCGCGACACTGACCTAGCTGACAAGATCACAACTTATGACGATGAACTAGATAACTTACATCGCGAGTTATTCAGCGTTGTTTTAGATGACAACTGGGCTCACTCAGTTGAAGCAGCTATTGACGTGACTTTGCTATCTCGCTTCTATGAGCGCTTCGGCGACCACGCGGTAACCGTTGCACGCCGTGTGGTTCACATTGTGACCGGCGAACCATACACAAAGTAATCTCTAAGCGAAAACTGGCGACTACCTTTTAATACAACACTTCGCTAAATTAGAAGCGAAATGTTAAATAACTCCAGACGGCTTGAGCGTATTGCCATTTTGTCTGTGCACACTTCACCACTGCATCAGCCTGGTACTGGCGACTCAGGTGGCATGAACGTTTACATTTCTGAAACTTCAAAACGTATTGCCCAGCGCGGGATTGAAGTTGAAATTTTTACTCGAGCAACTTCACCAAAAGATGATGAGCGAATTGAATTAGCTCCTGGTGTGACAGTTCGAAATATCGCAGCTGGCCCATTTGAAGGTTTACGAAAAGAAGATTTACCTGCACAACTTTGTGCAGTAACAGCTGGTGTGCTTAGAGCAGAAGCAGCTAAGCGTGAAGGTTTTTACGATTTACTTCACAGCCACTATTGGTTAAGTGGCCAAGTTGGTTGGATCGCACAAGAGCGTTGGGGTGTTCCACTTGTGCACACCATGCACACCATGGCGCGAGTAAAGAATTTGAATTTAGCCGAGGGTGACACGCCTGAACCAAACATCAGAGAAATCGGCGAAGAACAGGTTGTTGAAGCGGCTGATCGCTTGGTTGCAAATACCGAAGCCGAAGCTAACGAATTAATTAATTTGTATTCAGCTGACCCAGCCCGCGTACGAGTTGTAAATCCAGGCGTTGATTTAAATAACTTTGTTCCTGGCAGCATGAGTGAAGCAAGGCATGAACTTGGCCTTAAACCAAATGCAATTGTTTTGTTATTTGTTGGTCGTATTCAGCCACTTAAAGCACCGGATGTCTTAATTAAGGCTGCGGCTGAATTAATCAGACACGAACCAGGTTTACGTGATC
>JBEGTB010000059.1:0-42636 GCA_041179585.1 Actinomycetota bacterium | reverse complement strand
CGCACTTTTTTGCCTTCTTTTAGAACTTCGTGGTTTTTAAGATTTGTCGCATCTGGCCTTATTTTTAAAGCATTTGCGACTTCCAAAGATACCTTCCATATGGGCTTTGGGTCAAAATGAGTTTTACCCAAAAACCCACTGAAATCAGGATATTTTGCAGGTTGGTCTAAGAAATATCAGGATTGGTAAGGGGGCTTGCTACCCGTCCGAATCGCTCACTTCGTCTTGCCTATTTTTAAGGGTTTTTGCGATCCGATCTGCATATTCGGATTCAGGTGGATACTCAACTGCCACCAAAGTCAACGGATGGCCAGGAGCCATAAATACACCTGGATCTTTCACGGCGCTTTCTAGGTACTGCGCCAACCATTCTTTAGTTCGCTTACCTTCACCAATTGAGATGACTGCCCCAACTAATGCGCGAACCATCGAATAACAAAATGCATCAGATGTGATATCCACGCGAATTAAGTCATCAACTCTGGTCCAGGAGAATTTTTGTAAATTTCGAATTGAACTGCCGTAATCGGTCCTGCGGCAAAATGCCGAGAAATCATGCAATCCAAGCAGTACCTGGCTGGCTTCATTCATCGAATCAACATCTAGGTGGCTGCGGTGCTGATAAACGCGCTCTCGGCTAAGCGGATCGCGCAAACCCTCTTTAATGAAATAGGTATAGCTGCGAGAAAGCGCTGCAAATCTGGCATCAAAGTTTTGATCTGTGTGAACAAGCGCCTTGATCACAACGTCTTCATCCAAAATGGCGTTAACTTTATAAGCCAAATCAGGAAGGCGTTCACTCCACTCAAGTGGAACATCTAAGTGCATAACTTGCCCTGTGGCATGGACACCAGCATCTGTTCTGCCAGCGCATTGAACGATAGTTCTTGGGCCACGAATTATTTGAGTGAATGCCTCTTCAATGCAGCCTTGAACAGTACGCTGATCTGGTTGCATTCCCCAACCAGAAAAGTCTTTGCCGTCATAGGAAACTTCACCGCGGATACGAATAAACCCCTCGGCCACATTTGTGACGAGGGGTTTATTCATTAGCTTTATTTAAGAAGTTACTACTTTGATTCTTCGTCAGTAGTTTCTTCTGCAACTTGCGCAGCTTCAGCTTCAATAGCTTCTACTTCTTCAGCTGCAGCTTCTTCTTCTGGTGTTTCAATAACTGCTTCTTCAACTACTTCAACTGGCGCTGGAGCTGCTGCCTTTGGGGCTTGAGCTGCCTTCTTAGTTGCTGCAGTTGCTTCGCGAACAACAGCTTCAGCAAGTGGTTCAACTAGTTCGATGACTGCCATTGGAGCATTGTCACCTTTACGAGGACCAATCTTGATGATGCGGGTGTAACCACCTTGACGGTGCTCAAAGCGCGGACCGATTTCAGTGAAAAGAGTGTGAACAACACCCTTGTCGCGGATAACGGTAAGAATGCGACGGCGAGCAGCTAAGTCATTTTTCTTAGCGATAGTTACTAGACGCTCTGCTACTGGACGAAGACGCTTAGCGCGTGCTTCGGTAGTAGTGATGCGACCATGTTCGAATAACGCAGTTGCAAGGTTTGCCAGAATTAAGCGCTCGTGTGATGGGCTTCCACCCATACGTGCACCCTTTGATGGTCTTGGCATCTTTATCTCCTGTCAATTCACTTTCGAAAAGACGAGACAGCTTTAATTAAAGCTGCTCATCCTCTGCGAAACTCTGGTCGTCATCTGATGCTGCTTCTTCGCCTGAGGCTTCGAATACTTCATCTTCATCGTCGTAATTATCGTCATATGCACTTGCGTATGTGCTTGGGTCAAACCCTGGAGGGCTGTCCTTAAGTGCAATACCCATTGAAGCTAATTTGTCTTTAACTTCATCGATTGACTTAGCACCGAAGTTGCGGATGTCCATTAGATCTGCTTCTGAACGTGAAATTAGTTCTCCAACAGTGTGGATACCTTCACGCTTTAGGCAGTTGTATGAACGAACAGTTAGGTCAAGTGCTTCAACTGGCATGTTTAGCTGTTCAGCTGCGAACTGGTCAGTGACTGATGGTCCGATTTCGATACCTTCAGCATCAACGTTTAGTTCGCGGGCTAAACCAAATAGTTCAACAAGAGTTGAACCAGCAGATGCAACTGCGTCACGTGGAGCAATTGAACCCTTAGTTTCAACATCTAGAACTAGTGAGTCAAAGTCGGTGCGCTGTTCAACACGAGTTGCTTCAACTTTGTAAGTCACCTTTAGAACTGGTGAGTAAATTGAGTCAACTGGAATGCGACCGATTTCGCCACCGCTTGCCTTGTTGTTGGCAGCAGAGATGTAACCGCGGCCTTGTTCAACCACGATTTCCATGTCGATCTTGCCCTTGTCGTTAAGTGTTGCAAGGTAAAGATTTGGATTGTAGATTTCAACGCCTGCTGGTGGCTGGATATCAGCTGCAGTCACAGCGCCAGCACCTTGCTTGCGTAAGTACATCACTACTGGTTCATCGAACTGTGAAGAAACCACAAGGTTCTTTAAGTTCAAGATGAATTCAGTTACATCTTCTTTAACACCTTCGATAGTGGTGAATTCGTGTAATACGCCTTCAATCTTCACACTGGTGATTGCAGCACCAGGGATAGATGAAAGTAACGTACGACGAAGTGAGTTACCTAGGGTGTATCCAAAGCCAGGTTCTAGCGGAGCTAAAACAAAGCGTGAACGGTTTTCGGAAATTACTTCTTCCGATAGTTGCGGGCGTACTGAGATCAGCACAGTTTCTTCCTTCCGGCGACAACCACTATTTGAAGTCGCAGTTTGTGGGGATAGTTATTACTTGGAGTAAAGTTCGACGATCAACTGTTCCTGGACCTGTGTATCGATTGCTTCACGGGCAGGAAGTGAGTGGACCAAAATGCGCATGCCAGCTGGGATAACTTCTAGCCATCCTGGAACTGTGCGTTCGCCAATTTCTGCATAAGCAACCTGGAACGGGGTTAGTTCCAAAGATGCCTTGCGTACTTCAACTACGTCGTTAGGGCTAACGCGGAATGACGGGATGTCTACCTTGTTGCCATTAACAAGAATGTGACCGTGGCGCACAACTTGGCGAGCCATGTCGCGGCTCTTTGCAAAGCCTGCGCGGAACACAACATTGTCTAGACGTGATTCAAGAATGCGAAGTAGGTTTTCACCAGTTTTGCCGTGCTTACGGCTAGCTTCTTCGTAGTAACCACGGAATTGCTTTTCAAGTACACCGTAGATACGTGCAGCTTTTTGCTTTTCACGCTTCTGTAGTAAGTACTCAGATTCCTTAGCACGACCACGGCCATGTTGACCTGGTGGGTAAGGACGACTTTCCATTGGACACTTCGGTGAATCACACTTAGAGCCCTTAAGGAATAACTTTGTTTTTTCGCGACGGCAACGCTTGCAGTCTGCTCCTGTATAACGAGCCATTTAATTAATCTCCTAAAACTAATTCGTCAGACGCGGCGGCGCTTTGGTGGGCGGCAGCCGTTGTGTGGGACTGGGGTCATGTCTTGGATAGTTCCAACTTCTAGACCACTTGCCTGCAGAGAACGGATCGCAGTTTCGCGACCTGAACCCGGGCCTTTAACGAATACGTCTACTTTTTTCATACCGTGTTCCATTGCACGCTTTGCGGCAACTTCAGCTGCTTGCTGAGCTGCGAAAGGTGTGCTCTTACGGCTGCCTTTGAAACCAACTTGGCCAGCTGATGACCAAGAGATAACTGCGCCTGATGGATCAGTAATTGAAACGATTGTGTTGTTGAATGTGCTCTTGATGTAAGCCTGGCCTACAGCAACATTCTTTTTTTCTTTGCGACGAATTTTTTTCGCACCCGCCGCGGTAGCTTTCTTTGGAGGCATTGAATTCCTTTTTCTTAAATCAGAGGAAGATGGAAGGCAGCTAAATTACTTAGCGACCTTCTTCTTTCCAGCCACGGTCTTCTTTGGACCTTTACGGGTACGGGCATTGGTGTGGGTACGTTGTCCACGGACAGGTAATCCACGACGATGACGGATACCTTGGTATGAACCAATTTCAACCTTGCGGCGAATATCGGCTTGTACCTCGCGACGAAGGTCACCTTCAATTTTGAAGTGTGCTTCGATGTAGTCGCGCAACGGAACTAGTTGTTCATCCGTTAGGTCCTTGACTCGAAGATCTGGGCTGATACCGGTTGCGTTCAGAATTTCATCTGCGCGCGTACGGCCAATGCCATAGATATAGGTAAGTGCGATCTCTAGACGCTTTTCGCGTGGGAGGTCAACACCAACAAGGCGTGCCATCAGGCGTTACTCATTTCTTTTCTAGGTAAAGGTCTCGCACGTTCACCAGTCCTTGCCGCCTGACAAGGTCTCCGGCCTTTACGCCCCGGAGGTGTCGTTCCGTCATTACGCACGCGTAACGATCGGGATCGGGTGATCGTCTTTTATCGTCGAACTGTTAATTAACCCTGGCGTTGTTTATGACGTGGGTTTTCGCAAATGACCATAACAACACCATGACGACGAATGACTTTGCACTTGTCGCACATTGGTTTAACGGAGGGATTAACCTTCATTTTTCTTTACGTCCTGATCACTTGTAACGGTAAACAATTCGTCCACGAGTTAAGTCGTATGGAGATAACTCCACAACAACTTTGTCATCCGGAAGAATACGAATGTAGTGCATACGCATTTTTCCTGAAATGTGTGCAAGCACTTTGTGACCGTTCTCAAGTTCTACCCGGAACATTGCATTCGGTAGAGCTTCAGTGATGGTGCCTTCTAATTCGATGGCGCCGTCTTTTTTGGCCATATAGTTCTTGTACTCCCATGGATCGGGCTAATTACTTTTGTAAGAAGTCCGAAGGTTGATGTTACGGCAAAACCCACCAAAACATGAAATCCGCTAACCTCTACCCCACCAAAATAAGGGTTTTTCACTCAAGGGCTAAAAGGTGGCTATAAATACAGTATTAAAGGCGCTCTGCGGGACTTGTAATCCCGTGAATCTCGAAATATTTGGCCCCGCCATCATGAGCGGTTAAAACCCAAGGACCCTCTTCGGTGATCGCAACAGTATGTTCCCAGTGACTAGCTCTTGATCCATCATCAGTTACAACAGTCCAATTATCAGCAAGAGTGTGCACGTGTTTGCCGCCCATTGTCACCATCGGTTCGATCGCTAAAGCCATTCCAACTTGAAGCTCTGGGCCAAAGCCGGGTCGACCATAGTTTGGCACTGATGGATCCATATGCATTTTGGTTCCGATCCCATGACCTGTGTATTCCTCAAGAATTCCGTAATCACCTTCGGCACGAATTGAAGTTTCGATTGCGTGACCGATGTCAGTCAAGTGATTTCCGGCAACACATTTAGCAAGACCGGCCCACATTGATTCTCTGGTAACTGCACTTAGCTTTGATTGTGCAGCAATCTTTGTGCCAATTTCGATTGTGACTGCTGAGTCTCCATGCCAACCATCAACGATCGCACCGAAATCAACTGACAAAATATCGCCATCAGCTAGTGCGCGTTCATTTGGAATTGCGTGCACAACTTCATCATTAACCGATGAACAGATCACCGCTGGGTAGCCGTGGTAACCAAGAAAAGATGGTGTTGCACCAAAGCGCTTCAACTCTTCGCGGGCAATACGATCAAGATCTCCAGTTGTAACTCCAGGAACAGCTTCTCGTTCAATTCTTGAAAGGGTGTCGGCAACAACAAGACCTGCTTTACGCATCTTTAAGAATTGTTCGAAAGACTTAATTTCGAATTTGTCTTTGCGACCGAACATCGAACCCCATCAAAAGTGAATAGGTTTCTAGATTAACGTTTGCCCGATCCATCCGCCATTTTCACAACCTGGTGGAATCAAGAAAACTGCTGAGCCAATTGGTGTTGTCCAAGTATTTAATGAATCCATGCTTTCAAGTCTTTTTTGAATTTGCATAAATTGATGCAAACCGGCTTGAAATGAAACAAAGATTAATCCTTCATCAACTTCTTGTGAACTAGAACTTTCTGTCCGATAGTTATACCCACGGCGATGAATCTTCATATTTTCCATCCGCGCTCTGCGCATATGTGAATCGCCAGGAATAACCAGACCGTGGTGATCTTTCGCTTCAAAATCTGCAGGAGTGAACTCACCACCACCAGATAGTGGTGCGCCACTTTTGATGTCGCGCCCAATGCTTTTACTTTTCAAATCTGGTGAAAGTGTTTCCCATTTATCTAAGTTCATAGCAATTCGACGAATAACCATTACAGTTCCACCGGCTGCCGGACCAGAATTTATCCAGACAGCTTGGTTGAAATCATCAGAATCAGGTTTGAAATTTGCCGTGCCATCCTTTTGTCCCATTAGATTGCGTGGCGTTTGGCCTGCGACTAAATCAACTCGTGGCAAGAAACCTGTCTGCTGCCAGTGCACATCAGCAAATGGCTTTGCATCAGTGACAAGTTCCCGGACTGCGTGATGGACTTTAACTAAATCATTTCCGCAGATCTGAATAAGTAGATCCCCGCCTGACCATTCTTCTTTTAACTGATCAATCGAAAGCGATGGAATCTGATGAATCATTGCATCGCCCTTGGCCAGAGTTGGACCAAATCCAAAAGTGATCGTCAGATTCGATTCTCCTTGGGCCAAAGTTTCTTCGTTATCAGCTAAAGTCGGTTTACCTTCCATTAACCGAGCTGCATCGGTAGTCCAGACTCTCATCAGGCGACCTAATGCCTCTGAATTAGTTTCAGGTTTTAGATTGAATGCAATCCAGGTGGCATGTTCTTGTGGTGGTGTTGCAATTCCTGATTGATACTTGCCAAAGAATGGCTCAACAGAGTCTGTTGAGCCACTCTTTATTGCAGCACTCAAACCAACTGAAGTAGCAGCAACTGCTGCTGCCCCTACCCCAGCCTTAAGAATTGTTCGACGTGCGATGTTAGTCATTACATTCCTGACATGGAAGGTGATGGTTCACCTGAGTGGTAGTGCTCTTGTTCTATATTGATCACTTTCACCGGTCCAGTAACATCAAGTTCACTTCCGTCATCAAAAGTCAACGTAATAGTTACTTCAGCGCCAGCAATAAGTGGTTCCTTCATTCCCATGAGCATCACATGGTTTCCACCTGGTTTCAGTACTTCAGAAGATCTGGCTTTAATTACAAGGCCACCAGATTTTTCTTGCATTACTCCATCTACTACTTCGTGTATTTGAACCATTGGTGCCGCATCTGACTTTCCGCCAACAAGCGTCATGTCATGATCTGAATCATTGGTCAGAGTCATAAATGCACCAGTCATGAATGAGCCATTCATGGACTCAGACATTTCATCATTTGCCTTTATGACTACTTCGGTAGCGATTGGTAGATGTGAATCTACGCTGACTTCAGCACAAGCTGCAGTCAGTAAAACGGCAAACATGCCGAATATTAATTTTTTAAACATTATTAATCCTTTGTTAGTTGTTAAGAAAACGCGTTAAACAACAACAAAAGGTGGCGCCCTAGAAGTTCGGGCATTTTTTAAGAATTGATCTTGCAGAACTTTGATCTGCCAGAAATTTAGAGAACTTGTTGGCTCAACAATTATTGTCACTTGTGACTTAAGGATTACAAGCGCTTTAAATAACCTAAGTTTTAGGGCATCACCAATTTTGGTATCAAACGCATCGGCAATAATTACCAAAAGTGGTGATGACCACATCATCAGCATTAGCAGTAGATCAAGTGGTCCCCAGATTGATGGGAAAAATAATTCACTCGAGTAATTGATGCTGTAAGTGGCGATGATGAAGTGCGCAAGCAAAATTGACATTCCAACATAAGCACCCAGCACAAAAGCTGACTTAATTTTGGCGGCAAAAAAACTCATTGCCGCGCAAAATAACAATGCATGGATCACATTGAAGTAGTAACCGTCGGCGATCTGAGCAATCATGAAAGCAGAAAACATCCAAAAAGTGGTCACCGCATGTTTGGTGATTGAGTATTTATTTGGACTTAACTGACTCACGTTTTAAGCGTACTACTAGCCATTAATGGCTTGCATGATGCGGCCAGTGACCTCATCAACGCTGCCTAGTCCATCAACTTCAACTAGGATTGCGCGTTTTGCATAAAGTTCAATAAGCGGTGCAGTTTGTTCGCCATAAACTTCGAGGCGTCGGCGAATCACTTCTTCAGTGTCATCGGCGCGGCCTTGTTCTTGGGCGCGATTTAATAATCGTTTAACTACTTCATCTGTATCAGCAGTTAACACAATAACTTTGTCTAGATTTTTTCCAGAAAGCATGCCATCAAGTTCTAATACTTGAGCAACTGTGCGTGGATAACCATCAAGCAAGAAACCAACTTTTGCATCTGATTCTTTTAGGCGATCGCGAACCATGCCATTTGTTACTGAATCTGGAACGTATTCGCCAGCATCCATAAATTTCTTAGCTTCTTGGCCAAGGGCGGTGTTCTGCGCAAGGTTTGATCGAAAGAGATCACCAGTTGAAATATGTGGAATGCCAAAGTGTTTAGCAATGAAGACAGCCTGGGTCCCTTTGCCAGCTCCTGGCGGACCCATAATTAACAAACGCATTACTTTAAGAAGCCTTCATAGTTACGTTGCTGCAACTGGCTTTCAATTTGCTTAACGGTGTCTAAGCCAACGCCAACCATAATCAAAAGGCTGGTGCCACCAAAGATAAAGCGTTGGCCAACGCCCAAAACCGCAAATGCAATGTAAGGGATAGTGGCAATCGCAGCTAAGTAAAGCGCACCCGGCAGAGTGATTCGATTGATCACAAATGCAAGGTAATCACTTGTTGGCTTACCAGCACGAATACCTGGAATGAAGCCACCGTATTTCTTCATATCATCTGCAACTTCAACTGGATTGAAAGTAATTGATACGTAGAAATAGGCAAAGAAAAGAATCAAAGCAAAGTTGGTGATCAAGTAAGCCGGACGTCCTGAATTGAAGTTAGTGGCCATCCACTGCGCCCAAGTTGCAGTTGATCCGGTCAACTGAACAATCAGTAGCGGCAGATAAAGAAGTGATGATGCGAAAATTACTGGAATAACACCAGATTGGTTCACTTTGATTGGTAAGTAAGTTGATGTGCCACCGTATGAACGACGACCAACCATGCGCTTTGCATATTGAACTGGAATACGACGTTGAGCTTGTTCAACGAAAACCACACCAGCGATAGTTGCAAAACCAATTAATAAAGTGATGATGAATTTAAGTGACCCATCAATTTTCCAAATTGAACTTAATTGACCTGGGAAAGTTGAAATGATCGAAGTGAAGATCAGGATTGACATACCGTTACCAACGCCACGGTCTGTTATTAATTCACCTAGCCACATGATGATCGAGGTACCAGCGGTCATAACAATAACCATGGTTAGCAAAATCTGAATTGACTGATCTGGAATTAATTGTTCAGCACAACCTTGAAACAACTGTCCTGGTGTGCGAGCCAGAGTCAAAATTGTTGTTGACTGCAAGATCGCAAGACCAATAGTTAAGTAACGGGTGTACTGAGTGATTTTTGCAGTTCCTGCTTGACCTTCTTTTTTCAAAGCTTCAAGACGAGGAATTACCACTGTAAGTAATTGAATAATGATGCTTGCAGTGATGTAAGGCATGATGCCAAGAGCAAAAATCGATAGCTGAAGTAATGCGCCACCGCTAAATAGATTGATCAAACCATAAATACTGTTGTCTTGAACTTGAGCAATACAAGTTTGGATTGCCCCGTAGCTAACACCTGGTGTTGGTACTACGGAGCCCAAACGAAATAGCGTGATGATGCCAAAAGTAAACAGGATCTTCTTACGTAGATCGGGTGTGCGCAAAGCTGCGGCAAATGCACCTAACACGTTTCCTCCGGTTACTTTTGACTAACGTTTAATTTCTGACTGTATTAATACAGCGCAAAAACTAGATCTGGGTAGCTGAACCGCCAGCAGCGGCAATCTTGGTCTTTGCTGATTCGCTGAATGCATGTGCACTCACCTTTACAGCAACTGAGATTTCTCCCTGGCCAAGTACCTTTACTAGTTCGCCCTTGCGAACAGCGCCAGCCTTAACTAGATCAGCAACAGTTACTTCGCCACCCTTAGGGAATAGCGCGTTGATTGTTGCCACGTTAACTGCTTGGTATTCAGTACGGAATGCGTTCTTGAAACCTTTAAGTTTAGGAGTACGCATGTGTAGTGGCATTTGACCACCTTCGAAGCGCTCCGGAACTTGGTAACGAGCCTTAGTACCTTTAGTACCGCGACCTGCAGTCTTACCCTTTGAACCTTCACCGCGACCGACGCGAGTCTTTGCAGTTTTCGAACCTGGGTTTGGACGTAAGTGATGAACTTTAAGTGTCATTGTTACTTAACCTCTTCGACGCTAACTAAGTGACGAACGGTGTTAACCATGCCACGAATTTCAGGACGATCTTCCTGGATTGCAGTATCGCCAATTCGCTTCAAGCCAAGTGAGCGCAGTGTTGCACGCTGATTTTGCTTTCCGCCAATTCCTGACTTCAACTGAGTTACTTTAATCTTTGCCATTAGTGAGCCACCTTTTCAGCAGATGCCTTTAGAAGTGCAGCTGGAGTCACATCTTCAACAGATAGACCGCGACGAGCAGCAACAGTTTCTGGACGTTCAAGCATCTTTAGTGCTGCCACAGTTGCATGCACGATGTTGATTGCGTTGTCTGATCCAAGTGACTTACTTAGTACGTCATGGATGCCAGCGCATTCAAGTACGGCGCGAACTGGGCCACCAGCGATAACACCAGTACCAGCAGATGCTGGACGAAGCATTACCACACCGGCTGCAGCTTCACCCTGCACCGGGTGCGGGATAGTGCTTTGCACGCGAGGAACAGTGAAGAAACTCTTCTTTGCTTCTTCAACTGCCTTTGCGATTGCAGCTGGAACTTCTTTTGCTTTTCCGTAACCAACGCCAACTTTGCCTTCGCCATCGCCAACTACAACAAGTGCAGTAAAGCTAAAGCGACGACCACCCTTAACCACCTTTGATACGCGGTTGATGGTTACAACGCGTTCAACAAAAGCACTCTTTTCAGCAGCACCTTGAGCGCGACGGTCATCATTGCGACGTTCACGACGTTCACCGCGTTCGTTACCTTCACGATTATTAACAGCCATTTTCGATTCCCCTTAGAACTCGAGGCCGCCCTCACGGGCGCCATCTGCCAGGGCCGCAATCCGGCCGTGATACTTATTTCCACCGCGATCAAATACAACAGATGAAACGCCTGCTGCCTTTGCGCGTGATGCTAAAAGCTTTCCAACTTCACGAGACTTATCTGACTTATCGCCAGATGCCTTCTTTAGTTCTTTTTCCATTGTTGAAGCAGCAGCAAGAGTCTTGCCCACTGTGTCATCAACGATCTGAACCAAGATGTGACGAGCTGAACGAGTTACAACTAAACGTGGACGTTCTGTTGTACCTGTTAACTTTTTGCGAACGCGAGAGTGACGACGCTTGCGCGCAATCGCTTTCTTATTACCCGAACCTAATTTGGCTATGACAGACATGATTACTTCTTGCCAGCCTTTCCAGCCTTGCGACGAATAACTTCGTCTGAATAACGGACACCCTTTGCCTTGTATGGATCGGGTTTGCGCAGTTTGCGCAGATTCGCTGCAACTTCGCCAACTTTTTGCTTGTCGATACCGACAACGTGCAACTTAGTTGGTGTTTCAACATTGAATGAGATGCCTTCAGGAGCTTCCACCTTGATTGGGTGGCTGTAACCAAGGGCAAATTCAAGACCATTTCCTTGAGCAGCTACGCGGTAACCGGTACCTGAAATTTCTAGAGTCTTTTGGTAACCCTCTGTTACACCTTGAACCATGTTGGCAATAAGTGTGCGAGTTAGGCCATGAAGTGCACGTGAATTGCGTTCGTCGTTTGGACGAGTAACAACTACTTGACCTTCTTCTTTTGCAACTGCAATTGGCGCTGCAACGTTATGAGTCAATGTGCCTTTAGGACCTTTAACAGTTACTTCTGCACCGTTGATTGTGATATCAACACCTGCAGGAACGTTTACTGGAAGACGACCGATACGTGACATGTGCTCCCCTTACCAAACGTAGGCAAGAACTTCTCCGCCTACGCCTTTCTGTGCACACTGCTTATCGGTTAGTAAGCCAGTTGAAGTTGAAATTATGGCAACCCCAAGTCCGCCAAGTACGCGAGGAAGAGCAGTGCTCTTTGCGTAAACGCGAAGACCTGGCTTTGAAACGCGACGAACACCAGCAATTGAGCGTTCGCGGTTTGGACCATATTTAAGGCTGATGTTTAGCGTCTTTCCAACTGTTGCATCTGCAACTTGGAAGTCGGCGATGTAACCCTCACGCTTGAGGATTTCAGCGATGTGTTCTTTCATCTTTGAGTGTGGCATTGACACAGACTCATGATGAGCCGAGTTTGCATTACGAACACGGGTTAGCATGTCCGCAATTGGATCGGTCATTGTCATTTTGGCTTTTCGCCTTTCTCGTCGCGGTATCCCTTATCAGGACCTACGTCGTTGTTTGTTACCAGGAAGACTTTGTGACGCCTGGTAGTTCGCCACGGTGTGCCATTTCGCGGAAGCAAACACGGCATAGACCGAATTTGCGGTAAACCGCGTGTGGACGACCGCAACGTTGGCAGCGGGTGTAACCGCGAACCTTAAACTTTGGAGTCTTTGCTGCTTTGTTCTTAAGAGATAGTTTTGCCATCTTCTTATGCCTCCTTGAATGGGAAACCAAGAAGCTTTAGCAGCGCTCGGCCTTCTTCATCGTTAGCTGCAGTTGTCACAAGAGTGATATCCATACCACGCTGGCGATCAACTGAATCTGGATTGATTTCATGGAACATAACTTGTTCGGTTAGACCGAAGGTGTAGTTACCGTTTCCATCAAACTGCTTTGCTGATAATCCACGGAAGTCCCTGATACGTGGAAGAGCTAGAGTCAAAAGACGATCTAGGAATTCCCACATACGATCTCCACGAAGTGTTACGTGGGCGCCAATTGGCATACCTTCACGAAGTTTGAACTGTGCGATTGAAAGCTTTGCTTTTGTAACCTGTGGCTTTTGTCCGGTAATCGCGGTTAGATCGCGAATTGCACCTTCAATTAGCTTTGAGTCACGAGCAGCTTCGCCAACACCCATGTTCACAACGATCTTTGAAAGACCAGGAACTTGCATCGCGTTTGCAAACTTGAATTCGCTCTGCAGTGCAGGAACGATTTCGCTACGGTAGCGAGCCTTTAAGCGTGGGGCATCTTTAACTGCGGTAGCCATTAGATGTCCTTTCCAGAACGACGAGCAACGCGAACACCGCGAGTGCCTTCGTAAGTTGTGCCATCAGTGCGCTTCTTTTCAACTTTGTTGCGACGGCCGCCAACTTTAGTTGTCTTGCCATCAACAAGAAGTGCAACGTTTGATACGTGAATCGGGGCTTCAACAGTTTCGATACCGCCAACTACAGCACCGCGAGTTGTCTGTTCTTTACGAACGTGACGCTTCATGCGGTTAACGCCTTCAACGATAACTTTGTTGGCATCTTCAAGAACTGCAATAACAGTTCCCTTAACGCCCTTGTCTTTACCTGCGATTACTAATACTTCGTCACCAGTTTTGATTTTCATTACAAAACCTCCGGAGCTAGCGAAATGATCTTCATGAATTTCTTATCGCGTAGTTCGCGGCCAACTGGACCGAAAATACGGGTTCCGCGTGGTTCGCCGTCAGCCTTAAGAATTACAGCTGCGTTTTCATCGAAACGGATGTAAGAACCATCTGGACGGCGGCGTTCCTTAACGGTGCGAACGACAACTGCCTTTACGACATCGCCCTTCTTAACGTTGCCACCTGGGATCGCGTCTTTAACTGTAGCGACGATGATATCGCCGATACCTGCATAGCGACGTGCCGAGCCACCAAGAACACGGATAACCAAAATTTCTTTGGCACCTGTGTTGTCGGCAACGCGTAGTCGCGACTCTTGTTGAATCACTCTTGATCCCTACCCTTACTTAGCTTTCTCAAGGATTTCAACTAAACGCCAGCGCTTAGTAGCACTTAGCGGTCTAGTTTCCATCAATAAAACGCGGTCACCGATGCCAGCAGAATTCTGCTCATCATGTGCCTTTAGCTTTGCGGTGCGAGTTAGAACTTTGCCGTATAGCGGGTGCTTGAAACGTTCTTCAACTGCAACCACAACTGTCTTGTCCATTTTGTCGCTAACAACTAAACCTTCGCGAACTTTACGATCGCCACGATCTGTCTTACTCATGCTGCGCCACCTTCAACCGGTGTAATACCTAGTTCGCGTTCACGCATAACTGTGTAAAGACGAGCGATGTCTTTACGCACAGCACGTAGACGACCATGTGATTCAAGCTGTCCGGTGGCAGCCTGGAATCGTAGGTTGAATAGTTCTTCTTTGGCTTCGCGTAACTTTGAAACTAGTTCATCGTTAGCTAGACCACGTAAATCTGTAGTGGTTGTTGCTGCCATTAGATTTCCTCTCGGGCAATAATGCGGCACTTCATTGGAAGTTTGTGCATTGCACGGCTAAGCGCTTCGTGAGCAACTTTTTCGTTCGGGAATGCAATTTCAAAAAGCACACGACCTGGCTTGATGTTTGCAATCCACCATTCTGGAGAACCTTTACCTGAACCCATACGAGTTTCAGCAGGCTTCTTAGTTAGTGGACGGTCTGGGTAAATGTTGATCCAAACTTTTCCACCACGACGAATGTGACGTGTCATTGCGATACGTGCAGATTCAATCTGACGGTTGGTTACATAAGCAGGTTCAATTGCTTGCAGACCCCATTGACCGAAAGAAACTTCGTTACCGCCCTTTGAGCGACCGTGACGGTCTGGGTGGTGCTGCTTACGGTGCTTAACGCGACGTGGAATTAACATGCTTTACGCACCTTCCGTTACTTCTGCTGCTGGAGCTGTTGTTTCAGCTGTTGCGGCTGGAGCTGCTGCTTCATTTGCACGAGGAGCGCGTGGAGCACGTGGCGCGCGAGGAGCACGCGCTGCTGCTGTTGCAGCTGCTGCTTCACGTTCAGCGCGGCTACCAACTGCATCGCCCTTGTAGATCCAAACCTTCACGCCGATACGACCGAAAGTTGTGTGCGCTTCGTAGAAACCGTAATCAATGTCAGCACGAAGTGTGTGCAAAGGAACGCGGCCTTCGCGGTAGAACTCAGTACGGCTCATTTCAGCGCCACCAAGACGACCTGAAACCTGAACGCGAACACCCTTAGCACCTGACTTAAGTGCACTTTGGATGCCCTTTTTCATAGCGCGACGGAATGAAACACGGCTTACAAGTTGTTCTGCAATACCTTGAGCAACTAGCTGAGCATCAGCTTCTGGGTTCTTAACTTCAAGCACGTTTAACTGAACTTGCTTGCCAGTTAGCTTTTCAAGCTTTCCACGAATGGTGTCTGCTTCTTGACCACGGCGACCGATCACAATGCCTGGGCGGGCTGTGTGAATGTCAACGCGTACGCGATCACGGGTGCGTTCGATTTCAACACGTGAAATACCAGCACGTTCCATGCCTTCGGTCATCAGCTTGCGAATCTTCACATCTTCAGTGACGTAGTCGCGGTAGCGCTCGCCCTTCTTGGTTGAATCGGCAAACCACTTTGAACGGTATTCCGTTGTGATACCTAGACGGAAACCATAAGGATTAATCTTCTGACCCATGGATTAGCCCTTCTTCTTAGTGTTAGAAATTGATGCAGCGTCTACTGATTCAACAACAACAGTGATGTGTGATGTGCGCTTAAGGATCTGACTTGCGCGACCCTGTGCACGAGGACGGAAACGCTTCATAGTCGGACCTTCGTCAACGAAAGCTTCAGACACTACAAGAGTGCGTGAGTCTAGGTTGTAGTTATTAGTGGCGTTAGCAATTGCGCTATCTAGCACTTTGCCAATTGGCTCACTAGCACTCTGTGGGGCGAAGCGAAGTAATGCTTGTGCATCACTTGCAGGTAACCCACGAATTAAATCGATAACGCGACGTGCTTTTTGCGGCGTTACGCGAACGAAACGCGCCTGTGCACGTGCCGAGTTACTAGCTACGGCTGCCATCTTGTATCCCTATCTCTTCTCTTTAAATCTTTTACTTACGAACGCTTTGCTTTGCGATCGTCTTTTACGTGACCTTTGAAAGTACGTGTTGGAGCGAATTCGCCTAGCTTGTGGCCAACCATGTCTTCAGTTACGAAAACTGGAACATGTTTGCGACCGTCATGCACTGCCAAGGTGTGACCCAGCATTGATGGAGCGATAACACTGCGACGTGACCAAGTTTTAATTACGTTCTTGGTTCCCTTTGCATTTTGGTCATCGACCTTTTTCTGCAAATGTCCATCGATAAATGGACCCTTTTTAAGACTGCGTGGCACTTCGTTATCTCCTAGCGATTCTTACCGGACTTGCGACGACGAACGATCATTGCGTCACTTGCCTTATTACGACTACGGGTACGGCCTTCAGGCTTACCAGCTGGGTTAACTGGGTTACGTCCACCAGAAGTTTTACCTTCACCACCACCATGTGGGTGATCAACCGGGTTCATTGCAACACCACGAACAGTTGGGCGCTTGCCCTTCCAACGCATACGACCGGCTTTACCCCAGTTGATGTTTGATTGTTCGGCGTTGCCAACTTCACCAACGGTTGCGCGGCAACGTGCATCGACGTTACGAATTTCACCAGATGGCATACGAAGTTGTGCGTATGGACCGTCTTTAGCAACTAGCTGAACGCTTGCGCCAGCACTACGTGCGATCTTTGCGCCACCACCTGGGCGAAGTTCAATTGCGTGAACAACGGTACCCACTGGGATGTTGCGAAGTGGCAAGTTATTGCCTGGCTTGATGTCAGCACTTGGACCGGTTTCTACGCGGTCGCCTTGCTTAAGTTTGTTTGGCGCGATGATGTAACGCTTTTCACCGTCTGCGAAATGAAGCAGTGCAATACGTGCAGTACGGTTTGGATCGTATTCAATGTGCGCAACATTTGCTGGCACACCATCTTTATCGGCGCGACGGAAATCAATTACGCGGTAAGCACGCTTGTGTCCGCCACCTTGGTGACGAGCAGTTACGCGACCTGCGTTGTTACGACCACCCTTTGAATTCAGTGGACGAACCAATGACTTTTCAGGTGTTGAACGTGTGATTTCGACGAAGTCGGCAACACTTGCGCCACGACGACCTGGTGTCGTTGGCTTGTATTTACGAATACCCATTATCTAGTTCCTAATAACTTCGTCCCGGTTAGCTAACCGGTCCACCAAAGATGTCGATGCGGTCGCCTTGAGCAACAGTTACGATTGCACGCTTTTGGTCATTGCGCTTACCAAAGCCAATGCGTGTACGTACTTGCTTGCCCCGACGATTGATGATGTTTACGTTGGTTACCTTTACGCCGAATACTTCAGCAACAGCTAACTTAACTTGAGTCTTGTTAGCATCCGGGCGAACAACGAATGTGTACTTGTTTTCATCAAGCAACTTGTAGCTCTTTTCAGAGATAACTGGTGCAATCAGAATGTCGCGTGGATCTGCAATTTTCATTACGCATCAACCTCTGCTGAACTTGCTACTGCTTTTGCGCTCTTGCCGCGTGCTGGACCATTTGAAAGTGCTTCGATGGCAGCCTTTGTGAAAACGACATCGTCGCTAACAAGAACGTCGTAGGTGTTTAGCTGATCAACTGCAACCAAGTGGATTGCATCCACGTTGCGCAGACTCATCCAGCTAACTAGATCTGTGCGATCAACAACAACCAAGATGTTCTTGGCAGTTGAAACTGAATTGATTGCAGCCAAAGCACTCTTTGTATTTGGTGTTTGCCCTTCAACGATTGCGCTTAGTACGTGAACGTTTCCGTTACGTGCGCGATCTGAAAGTGCACCGCGAAGTGCTGCTGACTTCATTTTTTTAGGTGTGCGTTGTTCGTAGTCACGTGGCTTTGGACCATGTACTACGCCACCACCGCGGTATTGAGGTGCACGGATCGAACCTTGACGAGCACGACCAGTACCTTTCTGCTTGAAAGGCTTCTTACCTGAACCGCTAACTTCGCCGCGGCGCTTTGCTTGGTGTGTGCCCTGACGAGCAGCAGCAAGCTGAGCAACCACAACTTGGTGTAGTAGACCAACGTTTACCTGTGCATCAAAGATGTCACTTGGTAATTCAACGCTGCCAGCGCTTGCGCCAGCAGGAGTTTTAACAGTTACTGAAGTCATTACTTAGCTCCCTTTGCTGCGTCGCGGATAAGTACGACTGCACCCTTAGGGCCAGGGATTGCGCCTTTAACCAAGATCAGACCCTTGTCAGTATCAACTGAGTGAACTGAAAGATTCTGGATGGTCTTTGATACGCCACCCATACGGCCTGACATTCGCATACCTTTAAATACGCGACCAGGTGTTGCGCAAGCTCCGATTGAACCAGGCTTGCGGTGGTTTTTGTGCTGACCGTGTGAAGCGCTAACGCCATGGAAACCATGACGCTTCATAGTTCCAGCAAAGCCTTTACCTTTTGTTACGCCAGTTACGTCAATGTCAGCGCCAGCAGCAAATGTGTCTGGGCCAAGTTCTTGACCAGCTTCGTAACCTGTTGTGTCATCAAAACGTAGTTCAACTAAGTGACGACGTGGTGTTACGCCAGCCTTAGTGAAGTGACCGATCATTGGTTGAGATACCTTGCGAGGATCAATCTGACCAAAACCGATTTGAACAGCTGAGTAACCATCAGTTTCAGGCGTACGAACTTGTGTAACAACACAAGATGAAGCCTTAACAACTGTTACGGGAACAATGTGATTGTTCTCGTCCCATACCTGGGTCATACCTAGCTTTTCGCCAAGTATTCCCTTTTTATTGTGAGCCATGATCAGTTACGTCCTAGAGCTTGATCTCGATATCAACACCTGCAGGCAGGTCAAGACGCATTAATGAGTCAACTGTCTTTGGTGTTGGGTCGATGATGTCGATAAGTCGTTTGTGGGTGCGCATTTCGAAGTGCTCGCGTGAGTCCTTGTACTTGTGCGGAGAACGGATTACACAGTAAACGTTCTTCTCAGTTGGCAGCGGAACAGGTCCAGCAACTTTCGCGCCAGTAGGCGTCACTGTTTCGACAATCTTGCGTGCCGAAGAGTCAATGACTTCGTGATCGTAGGCTTTAAGCCTGATTCGGATCTTTTGTCCAGCCATTTGGCTTGACCGTCCTTTTCTTTAGTACTGCCAATTTTTTTCTTTGGTGTCTAGGTTGTGGTGGCTCTTTTTAAGAGCCACCACTTCCCAAACTTCTTACTTCGATCTTTAAAGTAATTAGTTTTTAATTAATTACTTGTTGATCTTGGTTACGCGACCGGCGCCAACAGTGCGGCCACCTTCACGGATTGCGAAACGCAGACCTTCGTCCATAGCAACTGGCTGAATCAGGGTTACTGACATTTCAGTGTTGTCACCAGGCATAACCATTTCGGTGCCTGAAGGTAACTTCACTACGCCGGTTACGTCAGTTGTACGGAAGTAGAACTGAGGACGGTAGTTGTCGAAGAATGGTGTGTGACGACCGCCTTCATCCTTAGAAAGGATGTAAACGTTTGCATCGAATTCGGTGTGAGGTGTAACAGTGCCTGGGTGGCAAAGAACCTGACCGCGTTCAACGTCTTCACGCTTAGTACCACGTAGAAGTACACCAACGTTTTCGCCAGCTTGACCTTCGTCAAGAAGCTTGCGGAACATTTCAACACCAGTAACGGTTGTCTTCTGTACGTCTGGACGGATACCAACGATTTCGATTTCTTCGTTGACCTTGATGATGCCGCGTTCGATACGACCAGTAACAACAGTTCCACGACCGGTGATTGTGAAAACGTCTTCAACTGGCATAAGGAATGGCTTGTCGATTTCGCGAGCTGGTGTTGGGATGTAATCGTCAACAGCCTTCATAAGTTCAAGGATTGAACCTGCCCACTTTGCATCGCCATTTAGTGCTGGGAATGCAGCAACGCGAACTACTGGGATATCATCGCCAGGGAATTCGTATGAAGATAGAAGTTCACGAACTTCCATTTCAACTAATTCGATTAGTTCTTCGTCATCAACCATGTCGCACTTGTTAAGAGCAACAACAATCGCAGGAACGCCAACCTGACGAGCAAGTAGAACGTGTTCCTTTGTCTGCGGCATTGGACCATCAGTTGCAGCAACTACAAGAATTGCGCCGTCCATCTGAGCTGCACCAGTAATCATGTTCTTGATGTAGTCAGCGTGACCTGGACAGTCAACGTGTGCGTAGTGACGGCCTTCAGTCTGGTACTCAACGTGCGCGATTGAGATAGTGATACCGCGTTGACGCTCTTCTGGAGCCTTATCAATTTGGTCGAATGGAGTGAACGGGTTCACATCCGGGTACGCGTCGTGCAGCACCTTGGTGATGGCAGCAGTCAGCGTGGTCTTTCCATGGTCAATGTGACCAATTGTGCCGATGTTTACGTGCGGTTTAGTCCGCTCGAACTTCGCCTTTGCCACTTTCGGGTCCTCCTGGATCCTTGTGCTGTTGAACTAAGTGACCTTCACCTAATTCAGTTATTTAGTTTTGGGGCCTGTGGGCCTTTTACTCTCCCCGAACCTTCGCGACAATTTCTGTCTGAACGTTCGCAGGGACCTGGGCGTAAGAAGCGAATTCCATGCTGTAGCTCGCTCTACCCTGAGTACGGCTACGAAGATCGCCCACATAGCCGAACATTTCTGACAACGGAACAAGAGCACGAACTACGCGTGAGCCATAACGCTCATCCATAGCCTGGATCTGTCCACGTCGTGAATTTAGATCGCCAATAACATCACCCATGAAGTCTTCAGGGGTTGTTACTTCAACTGACATCATTGGTTCAAGAAGTACTGGACCTGCTTGGCGAACACCATCTTTGAAAGCCTGGATACCAGCAAGTTTGAATGCAAGTTCAGAAGAGTCAACATCGTGGTAAGCACCGTCAAGCAGTGTTACTTGAATGTCAACCATCGGGAAGCCAGCTAGGACGCCGTTTTCCATTGCTTCTTGTGCGCCAGCATCAACTGATGGAATGTATTCACGAGGAATGCGACCACCGGTGATCTTGTTCACGAATAAGTAGCCGCCTGAACCTTCAACACCTTCAACTGGCTTGTTAGGACCAACAGCGATTTGAACCTTAGCGAACTGACCTGAACCACCAGTTTGTTTCTTGTGGGTGTAGTCAATGCGATCAACAGTCTTGGTGATGGTTTCGCGGTAAGCAACCTGTGGCTTACCAACGTTTGCTTCAACCTTGAATTCGCGCTTCATGCGATCAACAAGAATTTCAAGGTGAAGTTCACCCATACCAGCGATGATGGTCTGACCAGTTTCCTCGTCAGTGTGAACGCGGAAAGTTGGATCTTCTTCAGATAGACGCTGGATAGCAGTTCCAAGTTTGTCTTGGTCGCCCTTTGTCTTAGGTTCGATTGCAACTTCGATAACTGGTGCTGGGAAGCTCATTGATTCAAGCACGATTGGGTTTGCAGGATCACAAAGTGTTTCACCAGTTGTGGTGTCCTTAAGGCCCATCACAGCGATGATGTCGCCAGCGCCAACTGAAGAAATTTCTTCACGCTTGTTAGCGTGCATTCGGTAGATCTTGCCGATACGTTCCTTGCGATCCTTAACTGAGTTAAGCACCTGTGAACCAGCTTCTAGACGACCTGAGTAAACGCGAACATAAGTTAGCTTTCCTAGGTGTGGGTCAGTTGCGATCTTGAATGCAAGAGCGGCAAGTGGTTCTGAATCGCTAGGTTTGCGAGCAATTTCAACTGATTCATCATTTGGCTTTGAACCAATAGTTGCTTCGATATCTAGCGGAGATGGAAGGTAACGAACAACAGCGTCAAGCATTGGCTGAACACCCTTGTTCTTGAAAGCTGTACCAGTAACGATTGGAACTGCGCCACCAGAAAGAGTTACGCGACGGATTGCTTCGTGAATGTCATCTTCTGTGATTGATGATTCATCTTCAAAGAATTTTTCCATGAACTTTTCGTCATTTTCAGCAATGGTTTCTAGCATCGCGTGACGGTATTCATCAGCCTGATCTTTTAGATCTGCTGGGATATCTTCAAGAACGTAGTCTTCACCAATTGCAGTTTCGCCGCGCCAAACCATGGCCTTCATGCGAATTAAATCAACTAGACCGATGAAGTCACCTTCAGCACCGATCGGAAGCTGAAGAACCATTGGGTTCGCGCCAAGGCGAGACTTAATCATGTCAACACACATGAAGAAGTTCGCACCAGTGCGGTCAAGTTTGTTAACAAAACAAATACGTGGAACTTGGTACTTGTTAGCTTGGCGCCACACAGTTTCAGACTGTGGTTCAACACCAGCTACACCGTCGAATACTGCAACAGCGCCATCTAGAACACGGAGTGAACGTTCAACTTCAACTGTGAAGTCAACGTGACCTGGTGTGTCAATGATGTTGATGGTGTGGTCTTTCCAAGAACAAGTTGTTGCAGCAGAGGTAATGGTGATACCGCGTTCCTGCTCTTGTTCCATCCAGTCCATAGTTGCTGCACCTTCGTGCACTTCACCGATCTTGTAGTTGATACCGGTGTAGAAAAGGATGCGCTCAGTAGTCGTGGTTTTACCCGCGTCAATGTGCGCCATGATCCCGATGTTGCGGACCTTGGCGAGGTCAAGTGATGTCTCTGCAGCCACTTTTGTTTTCTCGTCTCTTCTTTTCTCGTTAAGTTCTTTTTGGATTACCAGCGGTAGTGAGCGAAAGCCTTGTTAGCTTCAGCCATCTTGTGTGTGTCTTCACGCTTCTTAACAGCCGCACCTAGGCCGTTTGATGCATCAAGAATTTCATTCATTAAACGTTCAGTCATTGTCTTTTCGCGACGTGCACGTGAATAACCAACTAACCAACGAAGTGCAAGTGTGTTTGCACGAGCGTTCTTAACTTCAACTGGAACTTGGTAAGTTGCGCCACCAACGCGACGGCTACGAACTTCAAGTGTTGGACGTACGTTGTCTAATGCGCGACGAAGTGTTTGTACTGGATCAGTACCAGTCTTATCGCGGCAACCTTCTAGTGCGCCGTAAACGATTGATTCAGCAGTTGACTTCTTACCGTGTAACAAAATTTTGTTAACAAGTTGAGTAACAACTGGTGATGCGTAAACCGGATCAACGACTAGTGGACGTTTTGGAGCTGGACCTTTACGTGGCATGACTAGCTCTTTTCTTTCTTAGCGCCGTAACGGCTGCGAGCTTGTTTACGGTTCTTAACACCTTGAGTGTCTAGTGCACCGCGAATAATTTTGTAGCGAACACCAGGAAGATCTTTAACACGACCACCGCGAACAAGAACGATTGAGTGTTCTTGAAGGTTGTGACCTTCACCTGGAATGTAAGCAGTAACTTCAGTACCTGATGTCAGACGAACACGAGCTACTTTACGAAGCGCAGAGTTTGGCTTCTTAGGTGTAGTTGTGTAAACACGTGTGCAAACGCCGCGACGTTGTGGACTGCCTTTAAGTGCAGGCGTCGTGTTCTTGGTGACCTTATCCTGTCGACCCTTACGGACCAACTGTTGGATTGTTGGCACTCTTACTCCTTCATGTTTAGTTCAATTGCATGCGCATGCATTTGAACTTTCGTTCGTTTTTTGTGAAGTGCATCTGCACACCTTCGACCCACGAGGTCGGGTGTGTCGCCCGGATCGTGCGCATGCATAGAAAAAACTTTTAACTAGAAGTTTTTTCGCATAATCTGCGCCGACGGGGAAGCCCGAAGCATAGGTGCGAAGTCCAAGTTTTCTTGGACACGAAGGATAAATTTACCCATAACAGGTAGAAAAGGTCAAAACGAGATTGAGCCCCTACCCCGAACTTCGGCGTGTCGCCAGAGGTAAGTGGTGCGCATTGCGCAACTTGGGCTAAATCACCAGAATTTAACGAAAAAGTAGCCAGATGCGCCCAAGGCAACTGTTAGCAAGATGCCTCTATATAAAGATGGGGACAGCTTCCCAGCCAACTTCCCCCCAATAAGCCCACCGAATGCAGCAAAAATAGCGATTAATCCAATCAGGCCCCAATAAACCTCTCCGCTAGCAAGGAACACAAAGTTCGATATTAAAGAGGTGTACCCAGTGATGAAATTCTTGAGCCCGTTTAGATCAAGTGGGGTTCTGCGCGGATCACGGGCTAAAGTTGCTGCCACCATCACGCCTTGGCCGGGTCCGAAATAGCCACAATAAAGTCCGGCGCCGAAGATTGCTAACTGTTCATTTCTTTGCGTTAATCCCCCTACTTCACGTTTGACCGGAATTAATACAGATAGCCCAGCAAGTAATAAAAGGATTGGTACGCCTTTTTCCAAAGTTGCAATTGGCATATTCATTAGAGCTATCGCACCAATCACTGTTCCAAAAATTGAAAGCCAAAGTAATTGCCAGTTTTCTCGGTACATATCGCGAAGTTTTTCTTTTGCGGTAAATTGCGCAACTAAATTTGCCGGTGTCACACCCCAAGCATTTGTCACAACTGCTGCAACCGGATTTGCGCCAACTGCCATCAAAGCTGAGTACATCAGTACCGATGCCCCTCCAGCCATTGCATTGATGATGCCAACAACAAGTCCAACAATTGCCAGGAATGCATATTGCAAAAATGTTAAATCAGGCACGAGATAAACCTACTAAGTTAACTATTCATTTATCTAATTCTGACGAAAACTCACTTTCGATGCATACTTGAACTTAAGAATGGGGGTAAAGCCTAGTGCTTAAGCGCAATTTAACCTTCCTGACTAAATACCTAATTCTCATTACATCAGCCTCTCTTATAAATGTTGGACTTCAGGTAAATCCCGTTTGGGCAGATGATGAAATCTATTCACTTGAATATTCATCCCTTTCAGTTCCAATGTCCCCCACCAGTAGTCGATGGGCATATCAATTAATAAATTCTGCTGAAGCTAACGCTGCTGGCTTGAATGGAAATGGAGTTACTATTGCTTTGCTGGATAACGGCATTGATCAACGCGTAACTGGAATTTCTTCAAAAGTTGTTGGCAGGTTTGATGCAACTCATTCCATGTCTGGCTATCACGATCATGGAACTGCAACTTCAAGCATTGTTGCGGCAGATCCCGTTCCTGAAGCTGGTATCGGCGGAGTTGCACCACGGGCTTCAATTCTCGATGTTCGTGTATGCCTAAATACAAATTGCCGAACTGAATGGATAATTGATGGACTTAAGTGGGCCATCGATCATGGTGCAAATGTAATAAGTATGAGTCTTGGTGGCGGTCAAACAATTGAACCTGCCACAGCACATTTAATAAAGACTGCAATTTCTCAAGGAATAGTTGTCGTAGCTGCAGCTGGAAATAACGCTTGCGTTGCCACATACACCTCAGGAAATCAGACATTGGCAAGAAATTGCACGCAATCTTCGTTGCCGTATAGCTATCCAGGATCACAATCAATTGCAGGTTTAGTAACTGTCGGCGCAATTGGTCGAGACTTAGCCCGCAACAGCTATTCAAATTATGGAGCTTATGTAGATTTAGTCGCACCTGGATCCGATGTAGCAACTAATTACCCATGGGGACCGAATGCTTATTTTGCGGGAACATCTGCTGCAGCACCTGTAGTTGCAGGGATCGCTGCCTTAATAAAACAAGCTGCACCTAACGCGACACCTGAACAAGTCCAGGCTATTTTGCAATCTACTACTAGTGATCCAGCAGTAAGCATCCCGGAGGTCTGGGAGAGCTGCACATATGTAAATAGTCTTTGGGATTGTCAAAATAAATCTCCCGCCAGATGGCCAACTCGCTTTTATACCGGTGCTGGAGTTGTAAATGCTCAGAATGCCGTTGCAATGGCAACACAACTTCAAGCAGGAATCTTTCAATCTGGATTAATTGCTACGAGCCAAGATGCTGCAATAACACTTGATTGGTCAGCAACTTCACTTGGAAGTGGGCCATACAAAATATTTGTTGATGGAAAGCAAATTTTCGAAACCTCAAATACAACATATCAATTAACCGGGCTGACTAATTCATCTCAGTATGCAATTCAAATTTCCGATTCAGCTAACTTGAAAACAATTCCTCTAATTGCGACACCTGGTGCTGAAGTAAGTATTCAAACACCCACAATTTCTAATCCAGAAACTAACTACAATTCGGTTTACCTGAGGGTCGCAACTGAGCCAAATCTAAATTATGGTGTTCTGATATTTGCCAATGGGGATCAGGCACCTTGCACGCGAAGTGGCTCCAACCTCAGATTTGACTGCTCTTATGTGGTGTCGACAACCCCAATAAGTGGAAATTTTAAACTGATCGACAGCCTGGGTAACTTTAGTGCTGAATCCAATTCCTTAACTTGGAATTACACCGGATTTTCTGCACCAAGTGCAGTTAACTTAACAGTCGTTAGCGAGACAGAAGTTAACGCAAGTTGGAATGCGTTAATTGGTGCCAGCTACTACTGCTATTACGATGCAGGTGCTGGGGCCTGGGTTCCCACCACAAGTACCTCTGCACAAATAAGTGGAGTTAGACCCGGATTACCCCAAACTTTTTCAGTATTTGCTAGCACTGCTAACTGCAACGCTTCAGGGTTAACTTCCCCAACATATTGGTATTTACCTTTTGGGCCGGCATTATCTGCTCCATCTAATTTAACAATGAGTAACCTAACTTCTTCAGGTGTAGACATTAACTTCCAAGCGCCAATTGGAGCAGATCGATATGCGATTTATAGATCAGATGGAAAAAATTGGATTTCTTCAACTGGAGCCACAAGTATTTCTGACATTTTCGCTAGCGCCGATTATGGAAAATCTTTCACCTATTGGATTACGGCAATCGACGATGTTCAGTACGGTTCCCAGTATGGCGCAATCTCAAATTCACTTTTGTTAACCGTTCCAACTCCATCGGTTCAAAATGTCACAGAGCAATTGCCAGCCGCATCATCAGGCGGCACATCAGCTGGCGCACCGCCAACAGGTTTTGTTCCACCGAGTAGCATCTCAATAAATCCAAGTCTTCGCGCTAATTCAATATCACTTAGTCCTAGCGCTAAACAAATAAAAATCGGCGCAACCTTCAAGGTAACAGGAAGATCGAAATCAGGCTCACGGGTTACATTTTCAATTAGTGGGCCTTGCGCAATTTCGAAAAACTCAATTAATCAAGTAACTATTCGCGGGACTGACATTGGAAACTGTCAAGTGTATGCACTAACAGCAAGTAACCTAAAGTTCAATGCCGCCGAAAAATTCTTGACAATTCCAGTTGGTTACGCATTTGATTCAATCAAGTTGTCCGGTGCAACTCGAGTAAATATTGGCAAAGAATTTAGAATCGCGGCAGTAACAAAGTCGAAGAAACCGATTAACTGGACCGTCACTGGTTCTTGTGTCTTAACAGGGCAAACAAATTCGTTTGCAGTGTTACGTGCTAGCGCACCTGCAGGAAATTGTTTAATCGAAGCTGTCACAGCTGAAGATGGAAAATGGTCAGTAGTCGGAAGTTCTAAACGAGTGGCAATTCGTTAAAGGTTCTTATTTATATGGATGTGCCAAAGCTATTAGCGCTTCATTATGACGTAAAAACGTTGGTTTCCTCGGTGAATCATATCTAGCAAAATAAATCTCACCAGCGGTGTTAATTCCCTCTTCCTTTAAAGAATTTAATAACACTTCGCCTTTGCGATGCATAGATTCTTTTGACCAAGAACCACTGAATTTGATAGCAGCTGCGTCATGACTTTTAATTAGCTTTGTTTCAACTCTTGAATCTTTTGGAACCGGAACATTTTCAAGTGAAACAGATTCCGGTAAAACAAAAGAAATTACATGATCGTTGGCACTAGTTGATTCCTGTAGAACTGGTGCGGTCATAGAAATTTTTGTTGAAGATTGATTTTCTCCAGTTATGTAACGCAATAATGGATAAAACCCCAAGTAACCAGCTTTTCTAAATTCTCCTGAGCTTCGAACTTGAACTAATAAATAATCTGGGTAACGCCGAATTTCAAAATTGGGAAACTTCTTTAAGACTTCATACTTCAACTGCTCAGTCATAATTCATTGTAGGCAGTATGTACTACGAGTAAATGACGTTTTCCCAAAGTAAAAAGGCCAGTCAAATGACTGGCCTTTTTACTGTTAAATGATTAACCGCGGTAATTACCTAGGTCGTAATCTTCTAGACGAACTGCTTCGCCAGAACCTTGACCAAAGTCGCTGTAATCAAAGTCGTCGTATGCACTCATTGATGCGTATACGGCGGCCTTAGCTTCTTCAGTTGGTTCAACCTTGACGTTGCGGTAACGAGGAAGACCAGTACCGGCAGGAATTAACTTACCGATGATGACGTTTTCCTTTAGACCTAGAAGTGGATCACGCTTACCGTTGATTGCAGCATCAGTTAGAACACGAGTTGTTTCTTGGAATGATGCAGCAGATAGCCAGCTTTCAGTTGCTAGAGATGCCTTAGTGATACCCATCAATTCAGGACGAGCTGAAGCAGATTGGCCACCTTCGGAAACTAGACGACGGTTATCGTTTTCGTAAGCTGAGCGCTCTACTAATTCACCGGTTAGGAAGTTTGAATTTCCTTGTTCCACGATGATTACGCGCTTTAGCATCTGGCGAACAATTACTTCGATGTGCTTGTCATGGATTGATACACCCTGTGAGCGGTATACCTCTTGAACTTCATCAGTTAAGTGAATCTGAACTTGGCGTGGACCGCGGATACGAAGAACTTCTTTTGGATCTGGCTTACCAAAAAGAATCAAGTCACCAGCAGCAATGCTTGCGCCATCTTCAACATGAAGCTTGGCACGCTTTGATACTGGGTATTCAAGTTCTTCAGAACCATCATCTGGAATAACGATGACTTTCTTAGCCTTGTCTGATTCTTCGATCCGAACGCGACCAGAAGCAGCAGAAATTGGTGAGTAACCCTTTGGTGTACGAGCTTCGAAAAGTTCAACTACGCGAGGTAGACCGTGGGTAATGTCACCACCATCAGATGCAGCGCCACCGGTGTGGAAGGTACGCATTGTTAACTGTGTACCTGGTTCACCGATTGATTGAGCTGCGATGATGCCAACTGCTTCGCCGATGTCCACAAGCTTTGAAGTAGCAAGTGAACGACCGTAACAACGAGCACATGTTCCATAACGGCTGTCACAAGTTAGTACTGAGCGAACCTTGATTTCATCAACGCCGGCGTTAACCATGGCTTCGATGTCAAGGATGCCGATGTCAGTTCCAGCAGCAAATAATGTCTTGCCACCTGCAACTACATCTTCAGCCAAACAACGTGAAGCAATTGAAGTGTCTAGATTTTCTTCGGCACTTCCATCAGCCTTACGTAGTGACTTAGTTAGACCACGATCTGTTCCACAGTCTTCTTCACGGATGATTACATCCTGTGAAACGTCCACTAGACGACGGGTTAAGTAACCTGAGTCAGCGGTACGAAGAGCAGTGTCAGCAAGACCCTTACGAGCACCGTGTGTAGAAATGAAGTACTCAAGTACTGACAGACCTTCACGGAAGTTGCTCTTAATTGGGCGAGGAATAATTTCACCCTTCGGGTTAGCCACAAGACCACGCATACCTGCGATCTGACGGATCTGAAGCATGTTGCCTCGAGCACCAGAGTTAACCATCATCCAAACTGGGTTGGTTGTTGGGAAGTTCTCTTGCATCTTGGCAGCAACAGCGTTAGTTGTGTCAGTCCAGACTTCGATTAATTCCTGACGACGTTCTGAGTCAGCAATCAAACCACGGTCATACTGCTTTTGAATCTTGTCTGCTTTTTCTTCAGCAGCAGCAAGTAATTCAGCTTTAGCAGCTGGAGCAACAACGTCAGCGAATGAAATTGTCACGCCAGAACGAGTTGCCCAACGGAAGCCAGCTTCCTTAAGTGCATCAAGAGTGGCCGCAACCTGAACTTTCGGGTAACGCTCAGCTAGATCGTTGATGATTTCACCAAGACGTGACTTTTTAACTTCTTCATTCACGTATGGGTAATCAGCAGGAAGTGTTTCGTTAAATAATGCGCGACCAAGTGTTGTTTCAATAACACGAATTTCACTGGTGCCACCGATTTCGGTAACAACATCATTTAGACGAATCTTTACGATGGTTTGTAGACCTAATTCGCTGCGATCAAAAGCCATGATTGCTTCAGCTAGTGAACCAAAGATTCGACCGTGGCCAAGACCTTCTTGGTCTGCTCGGGTTAGCGAGTAAAGACCTAGAACCATGTCCTGGGTAGGTGAAGTAATTGGACGACCGTTTGCTGGCGAAAGGATGTTGTTGCTAGAGAGCATCAACACGCGAGCTTCAGCCTGAGCTTCAGCAGATAACGGTACGTGCACAGCCATCTGGTCACCGTCGAAGTCTGCGTTAAATGCAGTACAAACAAGCGGGTGAATCTGGATCGCTTTACCTTCGATCAATTGTGGTTCGAAAGCCTGGATACCAAGACGGTGAAGTGTCGGTGCGCGGTTTAGTAATACTGGATGTTCAGTAATTACTTCTTCCAATACGTCCCAAACAACAGAACGCTGACGTTCAACCATGCGCTTAGCACTCTTGATGTTTTGTGCATGGTTTAGATCAACTAGACGCTTCATTACGAATGGCTTGAAAAGTTCAAGTGCCATTTGCTTTGGTAGACCACACTGGTGCAGCTTTAACTGCGGACCAACCACAATTACAGAACGACCTGAGTAATCAACGCGCTTACCAAGAAGGTTTTGGCGGAAGCGACCTTGCTTACCCTTAAGCATGTCTGAAAGTGACTTAAGTGGACGGTTACCTGGACCAGTTACTGGACGACCGCGACGACCGTTATCAAATAGTGCATCAACAGATTCCTGAAGCATGCGCTTTTCGTTGTTAACGATAATTTCTGGCGCGCCAAGGTCTAGCAAACGCTTTAGACGGTTGTTGCGGTTAATTACGCGACGGTAAAGATCGTTTAGATCTGACGTTGCGAAACGTCCACCATCTAGCTGAACCATTGGACGAAGATCTGGTGGAATAACTGGAACTGCATCAAGCACCATTGCTGCTGGATGGTTATCAGTGTTCATGAAAGCGTTAACAACTTTTAGACGCTTTAATGCACGAGTCTTCTTCTGGCCCTTACCGTTAACGATTAGGTCCCGAAGTTTTACAGATTCAGCTTCAAGATCGAATGTTTCAAGACGAGCCTTGATTGCAGCTGCGCCCATGCCACCCTTGAAGTAACGACCGTAACGATCGCGCATTTCGCGGTAAAGCATTTCATCACCTTCAAGGTCTTGAACCTTTAGTGTGCGGAAACGATCGAATACCTTGGTTAGGCGATCAATTTCGGTGTCTGACTTCTTGCGGATCTGTGCAGCTTCACGTTCGCCTGATTCACGAACTTTGCGCTTGATATCGGACTTAGCACCTTCTGCTTCTAGTTCAGTAAGGTCCTTTTCCATCTTCTTTAGGCGATCATCGATAGCCTTATCGCGCTTCTTAGTTAAGTTGCTCTTATCTTCAGCAAGACGTGCTTCAAGACTTGGCAGGTCTTCGCGACGAGTTGCATCATCAACAGAAGTGATCATGTAAGCAGCGAAGTAAATTACCTTTTCTAGATCCTTTGGAGCTAGATCAAGTAGGTAACCTAAACGGCTTGGCACACCTTTGAAGTACCAGATGTGGGTTACTGGTGCAGCAAGTTCGATGTGACCCATACGTTCACGACGAACTTTTGAACGAGTTACTTCAACGCCACATCGTTCACAGATGATGCCTTTGAAGCGTACGCGCTTGTACTTACCGCAGTAACATTCCCAGTCGCGAGTTGGACCGAAGATCTTTTCACAGAACAGACCATCGCGCTCAGGCTTTAGGGTTCGGTAGTTAATTGTTTCTGGTTTCTTTACTTCACCATGTGACCAAAGGCGAATGTTCTCTGCGCTTGCAAGACCAATTCGCAATTCGTCGAAGAAGTTGACGTCTAACACTGTTTAATCCTTATTTTCTAGTTAAGTTTTTTAGTTTTCGTCTATCTAAACCGGGCGTTTAGATTTCTTCGACGCTGAGCGACTCACGGCGCGACAGGTCGATTCCAAGTTCTTCAGCGGTGCGGAAGACTTCTTCAGCTGTATCACGCATCTCGATTGCAGTGCCATCGCTAGATAGAACTTCAACGTTTAGACATAGTGACTGCATTTCCTTAACAAGTACCTTGAATGATTCAGGGATACCTGGTTCTGGAATGTTTTCGCCCTTAACGATTGCTTCGTACACACGTACGCGACCAAGCACATCGTCAGATTTGATGGTTAGCAATTCTTGTAGTGCATAAGAAGCGCCGTAAGCCTCAAGTGCCCACACTTCCATTTCACCGAAGCGCTGGCCACCGAACTGAGCCTTACCACCAAGTGGCTGCTGAGTAATCATTGAGTAAGGACCGGTTGAACGTGCGTGAATCTTGTCATCCACCAAGTGGTGAAGTTTAAGAACATACATGTAACCAACAGCGATCTCACCTGGGAATGGTTCACCTGAGCGACCATCGAACAGTTTCGCTTTACCGTTTTCGCCAACCAAAGTTAGACCGTCGCGACCCTTATTAGTTGAAGCTAATAGGCCTGCGATTTCATCTTCTTTAGCACCGTCGAAAACAGGTGTTGCAAGTTTGGTTCCAGGAGCAACTTCGCGTGCTTCCTTAACTAGGTGCTTAGCCCAGTCAGGGTCGCCTTCGATCTTCCAACCCTGAGAAGCAATCCAACCTAAGTGGATTTCCAAAATCTGACCGATGTTCATACGACCAGGTACACCAAGTGGGTTAAGCACGATGTCTACTGGTGTTCCATCAGCAAGGAATGGCATATCTTCTGGTGGAAGGATCTTTGAAATAACACCCTTGTTACCGTGACGGCCAGCAAGTTTGTCACCTTCAGTGATCTTGCGCTTCTGTGCGATGTAAACGCGAACTATTTGGTTAACACCTGGTGGTAATTCGTCGTCTTCTTCGCTTGAATCAAATACGCGAACGCCGATTACCTTGCCAGATTCACCGTGTGGAACCTTAAGTGAGGTATCGCGAACTTCGCGAGCCTTTTCACCGAAGATTGCACGAAGCAAACGTTCTTCAGGAGTTAGTTCAGTTTCACCCTTAGGCGTTACCTTGCCAACCAAGATGTCACCAGGAACTACGTCAGCACCAATTCGAATGATGCCGCGATCATCAAGATCAGCTAGAACTTCATCAGAAAGGTTCGGAAGATCACGAGTGATTTCTTCTGGACCAAGCTTGGTGTCGCGAGCATCGATTTCATATTCTTCAATGTGAATTGAAGATAGAACATCGTCTTGCACCAAACGCTGGTTAAGAATAATTGCGTCTTCGTAGTTCAGACCTTCCCATGGCATGAATGCCACAAGTAAGTTGCGACCAAGAGCTAGTTCACCGTTTTGAGTTGCTGGGCCATCAGCAATTACTTGGCCAGCTTCAATACGGTCACCTTCGGCAACGATTGGGCGTTGGTTGTAACAAGTGCCCTGGTTTGAACGGTGGAATTTACGTACTTGGTAAGTAACGTGCTTTCCGCCATCTTCTTCAACAGTGATGGTTTCAGCAGCTACTTCAGTAACTACACCGCTGCCAGTTGCAACGACAGTGTCGCCAGCATCTTTAGCAGCGCGGTATTCCATACCTGTACCAACAAATGGTGAATCGCTACGTAGCAATGGAACTGCCTGACGCTGCATGTTTGCGCCCATAAGTGCGCGGTTAGCGTCGTCGTGTTCCAAGAACGGGATCATTGCAGTTGCAACAGAAACCATCTGACGTGGTGAAACGTCCATGAAGTCAACGTCTGCTGGAAGTACGTAATCAACTTCGCCACCTTTACGGCGAACAAGTACGCGTTGATCAGCGAATGTGTTGTCTTCGTTAAGGCTTGAGTTTGCCTGAGCAATAACGTGAAGATCTTCTTCATCTGCAGTTAAGTATTGGATCTTGTCTGAAACCTTGCCGTTAGTTACCTTGCGGTACGGAGTTTCAACGAAACCAAATTCGTTAATGCGCGCAAATGATGAAAGTGAACCGATCAGACCAATGTTTGGACCTTCAGGGGTTTCAATCGGACACATGCGACCGTAGTGAGAAGGGTGCACGTCACGTACTTCGAAGCCAGCACGTTCACGAGATAGACCACCAGGTCCAAGTGCTGACAAGCGGCGCTTGTGAGTTAAACCTGAAAGTGGGTTGGTCTGGTCCATGAACTGTGAAAGCTGAGAGGTTCCGAAGAATTCTTTGATTGCAGCAATCACTGGACGGGTGTTGATCAAAGTAAGCGGAGTAATCGCTTCTGGATCCTGAGTTGTCATACGTTCACGAACAACACGTTCCATACGAGATAAACCTGTGCGGATCTGGTTCTGGATTAGTTCACCAACAGAACGAAGGCGACGGTTACCAAAGTGATCGATGTCATCAACTTCAACGCGGGTGTGACCACGGCTTGAGTTAAATTCAGTTTCACCTGCGTGCAAACGAACTAAATATTCGATTGTTGCTAGAACGTCATTGATGTCTAGAACTGTCTTTGTTGGATCAGCATCAAGACCTAACTTCTTGTTGACCTTGTAACGGCCAACTTTTGCTAAGTCGTAACGCTTCTCGTTGAAGAAGAAGTTAAGAAGTAAGTTACGTGATGCTTCCACTGTTGGTGGTTCGCCCGGACGTAGCTTGCGGTAGATATCAAGTAGTGCTTCATCTTGAGTAGTTGTTGTGTCTTTATCAAGAGTCGACATCATTGATTCGTAAGCGCCGAACTGTTCACGAATTTGTTCGTTGGTAAGACCAAGGGCCTTTAAGAACACAGTTACTGGCTGCTTACGCTTGCGGTCGATACGAACGCCAACAAGATCTTTCTTATCAATTTCAAATTCAAGCCAAGCACCACGTGAAGGAATGATCTTTGTGGTGTAGATGTCTTTGTCTGATGTTTTATCTAGTGAGCGTTCGAAGTAAACACCTGGTGAACGAACAAGCTGTGAAACAACAACACGTTCGGTTCCATTGATGATGAAGGTGCCCTTCTTGGTCATCAGCGGGAAGTCACCCATGAAAACTGTCTGGCTCTTGATTTCACCAGTTTCGTTGTTCATGAATTCAGCATTTACATATAAAGGCTGTGAGTAAGTTAAATCTTTTTCACGACACTCATCTTCGTTGTACTTAGGTTCATCGAAGCTTGGTTGAGCAAATGTCAAAGACATGGTGCCGTTGTAATCCTCAATTGGACTAATTTCGGCAAACACATCTTCTAAACCATGTGTCTGTGGAATTTCATTGTGGCCAGCTGCAAGCGCCGCGGCAACGCGGTCTTTCCAGTCTTGATTACCAAGAAGCCAATCGAATGATTCAATTTGTAGTGCAAGTAGATCTGGAACTTCTAGTGGTTCGCGAATCTTTGCAAATGAGACCCTCTTCGGGCCGGTGGAACTGCGTGAGGTCGATCGTGAGGCGGCCAACAGTGGTCCTTCCGAGCTAGCTGTTAAGGACGCACGCGCACTGAATAAACCCTGTCAAATGCGGTTAGCAAAATAAGGGCTGTTTTAGGGCACGGCGAACTTGTAGCATACCTAGACGCGGCAGCCACTGTCCAATTCGCTTCAAATTTCCGCGAAACCATCGCTTTTTCCATTGATCCGCACTCAACTAGGACAGCTAGAGCCAACTAGTACTGATCAACCGAAAAACATCGGTTTAGCGGGGAAGCTTGCTTGGTTATAAATAACTAGCGCACTTATAGTGACCGATCATGGCGGTTAAGTCAAGCACCGTTTTGCCAATGTAATCCAAGCGTTATTTTTCACAATGACGCAAACACTTAAAGTGGCAATATTCATGGTGTGACCGAAACATTTCCAAGACAAAAAGCCGCCACCCGTAATTTTCAACTGGGTGCGCCCCGGTCATTTCAAATTAGCGAATCAGGAAAGTTCGTATCTTTTCTCCGTAGCGATCACGGCCGTGATGCAGTTAATTCACTTTGGGTTTATGACTTAGCTAAAAACTTAGAAAACAAAATTGCTGATCCAAAAGATTTACTAACAAGTTCCGAAGATGTTCCCGCTGCTGAAAAGGCACGACGTGAGCGCATGCGTGAACAAACGTCGGGGATAACTGCTTACTCAACTGATAGTGATGGCACCAAAGTTTGTTTCGCACTTTCAGGTCTGTTATTTGTAGTTGATCTGGAATCTGGAAAAACGAAAGAAATTTCTGTAACTGGGCCGATTATTGATCCACAACTAAGTCCTGATGGAAATCACATTGCTTGGACTACCGGAAAAGATTTATTAATCTGCAATGTTGATGGCACAAATGAAAAGAATTTAACGAACGAATCTAAAAAAGATTGCGCATGGGGATTAGTGGATTTTGTTGCCGCTGAAGAACTTGGACGCATGCGCGGTTTCTGGTGGGCACCAGACTCAAATTCAATTCTGGTTGAAAAATTTAATAATTCGAATGTACCGACATGGTGGATTTCAGATCCAACAAGTCCACAAAATGAACCTCAGGAACATAAGTACCCAGCTTCTGGAACAACAAACCCAGTTGTGGAACTGTATCTGTCTGACTTAAGTGGCAAGAAAACAAAAATCGAATGGGACCGAACATCTTACGAATATTTAGTCAGTATTAGTTGGCAAAAAAAACACAATGCTTTAATAACTGTGGCAAACCGCAAGCAAACCGAATTTCAAACATTTGAACTTGTTTCTGGTTCACTTGAAATCAAAACCAAGCATGAAGACTCCCAATTCATTGACGTAGTTCCAGGACAACCACGTTGGATCGATCAAGAACTGCTAACTGTTATTGATGACAACAGTTCTGACACAAGGGAAATCCAAATTTCTGGAAAAACCCTTTCCCCTAAAGACCTGCAAGTTATGGCCATAACTGGCACAACAAAAGATCAGATTTACTTCGTTGGTACCACCAATGCCATCGATCGAGATCTTTACCAAATCTCAACGAACGGCGATCTCGTCCAACTTACTCATGGAGGAGTTAACAGCAGTTCTGCCCCGGTTGATTCAGATTCCGGAACACTAATTGTTTTAGCCAGCAGCCACATTCATGAAATGAAACGGGAATTTAGCCTGTTTAAAGATGGTAAACCTATTCATATTTTCGACAATCTTGCTGAACATCCCCTGATCCAACCTGAAGTTCATAATCTTCAGACTGGCCCGCACAATGTAAATACTGCAGTGCTCTTCCCTACTGGTCACAAATTCGGTTCAGGAAAGTTGCCAGTAATCATGCGCCCATACGGCGGACCACATGGTGCTCAAGTTTTAAATGGGGCGCTTGTCTATGTTGAAGACCAATGGTTTGCCGATCAGGGTTTTGTGGTGATTGTTGCTGATAACCGCGGAACACCGGCACGTGGACCTAAATGGGATCGCAGTATTTATAAAAACTTTGTGCAGCCAGTACTCGATGATCAGATCGCGGCATTGAAAGATGTTGCCGCACACTATCCAAACGATGTTGATCTAAGCCGTGTGGGTATAACTGGTTGGTCATTTGGTGGATACCTTTCAGCACTTGCCGTACTAGATGCCCCTGAACATTTCCATGCTGCTGTTGCCGGAGCTCCAGTCACCGACTGGAAGCTTTATGACACTGCCTACACCGAGCGCTACTTAGGCCATCCTGATGAAAATGAAGATATTTATAAAGCTCATTCGTTAATTGAAAAAGCCCATAAATTATCAAGGCCTCTTCTGCTTGTTCACGGTCTAGCTGATGACAATGTTGTTGCCGCCCACTCACTAAAACTTTCAGCTGAACTGCTTGCTCACAAGAAAAACCATGAATTCCTCCCGCTTGCAGGTGTTACCCACATGACGCCGCAAGAAGTTATAACTGAGAATTTAATGTTGAAAACGATCGAATTTTTTAAAGAAAATCTCTTAAAAATTAATTAAGCCATTGGAAAGTGGCAGGCAACTTTATGACCTGGAGTGATTTCCAATAACTGTGGAACATCTGTTGCACAGCGATCTTGAGCTTTGAAACAACGGGTTCTGAAAACACAGCCACTCGGTGGATTACTTGGGCTTGGCAGATCTCCAGAAATAATGATGCGTTCGCGGCTTCGTTCAATATCTGGGTCAGCCACAGGAACTGCTGAAAGAAGCGCATGGGTGTATGGGTGAAGCGGTTTGGAATAAAGCACATCTTGGGGCGCTGATTCCATAATCTTGCCTAAATACATAACAGCGACGCGATCGGAAATGTGGCGAACCACAGATAAATCGTGCGCAATAAAGATGTATGAGATACCAAAATCTTTTTGAATATCATCAAGCAGATTTAGCACCTGAGCTTGAATTGAAACATCTAGTGCTGAAACAGGTTCATCACAAACAATTAGTTTTGGCTTAAGGGCAATTGCTCTAGCAATACCGATACGTTGACGCTGGCCACCTGAGAATTCATTTGGGTAACGGTTGTAGTGCTCTGGGTTTAAGCCAACACGTTCCATCAAATCTTGAACAGTTTTGCGCACGCCACTTTCTGGCTTAACCCCTTGAACAGCAAATGGCGCGCCAATGATTGTGCCAACTGTGTGACGCGGGTTAAGCGATGAGAAGGGATCTTGAAAGATCATCTGCATTTCGCGACGAAGGGCAACTAAATCTTTTTTCTTTAACTTCAAAATGTCTTGACCAGCAAACTCAACTTTGCCACCAGTTGGTTCAAGTAGGCGAAGAATTGATCGGCCAGCAGTTGATTTACCACAACCGCTTTCGCCCACTAAGCCAAGAGTCTCACCTGGGAAAACATCAAGTGAGATTCCATCAACAGCTTTAACGCTGCCAGTTTGTCGCTTTAGAAAACCTGTGCCATTGATTGGGAAATATTTTTGAAGATTAGTAACGGTCAAAAGTGGGCTAGTCATTAGTTCACCTTGCCAATCTTGCGCTCCTGGCGAATAGATACGCGTTGCTCACCGGTTAAGTGACAGCGAGCTTCATGCGCATTTGAAACAGAAATAAGTTCTGGACGCTCTGTCGTGCATCGTGAATTTGGCACCATCGATTTAAATGTGCAGCGCGGAGCAAATACGCAGCCACTTGGCAGATTAATTAGTGATGGTGGGCTACCTGGAATTGGATCAAGGTGACGTTCTTTGCTCTCCACGCGAGGAATAGATGCAAGTAATCCCCAGGTGTATGGCATTTGTGGTTGGTAGAAAATTTCACGAACTTCAGCGTGCTCAACGGCACTACCGCCATACATAACCATTACTTCATCAGCTAAGTCAGCAACTACACCTAAGTCGTGAGTGATCAAAACAATCGCTGTACCAAATTCTTTTTGAAGGTCACGAAGTAGATCAAGAATTTGTGCTTGAACGGTTACATCAAGTGCAGTTGTTGGTTCATCTGCAATTAAGACTTCTGGGTCATTTATTAATGCCATTGCGATCATTACGCGCTGGCGCATGCCACCAGATAACTGATGAGGGTATTCATCCAATCTTTGTTCAACTGAAGGAATCCCAACACGCTTTAACATTTCTGCTGCGCGCCCACGAGCTTGTTCATCAGAAACATCGTGGTGAACTTTCACAGCTTCAATTAGCTGAGAACCGATTGTGTAATAAGGATGTAGTGCACTTAATGGATCCTGGAAAATCATTGCCATTCGAAGTCCACGAAGTTTTCGAACTTCTTCAGGATTTTCGCCAACTAATTCATGGCCATCAAATTTAACGCTGCCGGTTACGGTTGCACTGCGACCAAGTAGGCCCATAACGGCAAGACTTGAAACGCTTTTACCTGAACCAGATTCACCAACAATGGCTAAGGTTTTTCCGCGGTGCACTTCATAGCTAACACCGGTAACCGCGTGGACAACGCCATCTTCTGTCTTAAATTCAACACCAAGATTATTAACTGCAAGTAAAGGCTGCTGCGACATTTAAAGTCTCACTCGCGGATCAATTGCCATATAAAGAAGGTCTACAACCAGATTGGCAATGATTACAAACACTGCTGCGACCATGGTTGCTGCAGTGATAGTCGGCAAGTCATATTCAACAACTGCGCCAATTGCTAGTCGACCCATTCCAGGCAAACTGAAAATGTATTCAGTAATAACTGCGCCACCAAGCAACCCAGCTAAGTCAAGACCGGCAGAGGTAACAATCGGAGTTAAACCTGCGCGGAAAGCATGCTTACGTACAACAACTTTTTCAGGTAAGCCCTTAGCTCGAGCTGTGCGAATGTAATCTTCACCCAAAGTTTCTAGCATCTGAGTTCTAGTTAAGCGGGTGTAGTAAGCCGCATACAGAATTGCCAGGGCAACCCAAGGCAACAACATAGTTTGGAAGAAAGCCAGTGGATCTTTAGTTGGTGAGTAGTAATCAGGATATGGAAGTAAGTTCCATCTGACGACCACGAAGATTAAAAGCAACAGTCCAACGAAGAAAACTGGAAGTGAGTAACCAACAAGGGTGATACCCATAATGGTGCGGTCTTGCCACTGGCCACGTTTTTTGGCCGCATATATTCCAGATGTGATGCCAACAAGCATCCAAAGTGTGAATGCACCAATTGCTAGGTAGAAAGTTACAGGTACTGCGCGAACAATCATGTCTGTCACTTCTTCCCCATTGCGGAAAGAGTAGCCAAGACATGGAGTGTCACAATTAAAAGTTTGGGAGCCAGATCCGTAAGTACGGCCTACGAAAATACCTTTAATCCATTCAAGGTATTGAATGTAAAGAGGTTGATCTAAGCCAAGACGTACTCGATTGGCTTCGATAATTGCTGGTGAACAAGATTTGCCACAAGTTAGTGCAGCTGGATCTGTCGGTACTGCATTGAAAAGTACGAATGTGACGATACTCAAAACAAACAGCATCACGATCATTAATGCAGTTCTTCGAATTATGTATTTGAACATCTGAGTCACCCCTTGATTTATTAAGTGGTAGTTGTGGGCGGGTTTAACCCCGCCCACAACTTTTTACATTTGATTACTGAGCGTTTACACCAAGGGTGGCGTATGGCCATGAACCATAAGGACCCCAAATGTATGCACCAGTTACCTTTGAACCAGCAATGCGCTGTTCTAGACCGAAACGTGTTGGCAGAATCAAACCAAGACGAGCAGCTTCTGTATTTAGAGCTTGCCATTCTTTAGCTTGTGCAGCACGGTCAGTCATCGCCTTTGCAGCGTCAACGCGTGCCATCCATGCTGCGTCATCGTACTGTGAAAGTGCGAAGCCACCATTTGGATGGAATAGTTCTGGAATAACTGTTGATGCGTTTAACCAGTCAGGTGCCCAGCCAGCAGATGTCATGCCACCTTGCTTTGCTGGATCCATAACGATTGGGTAGTAACCACCTGGTTCTAGACCGTTAGGTGTTGCAGTAATACCTGCTTCACCAAGAGCTGCAACAAGTGATGCAACTGCTTTGTCATTAACTTCGGTCTTCGGGTAGTCGATAACCAACGGGTTAGGGAATTCTTCACCTGAATCAGCAATTAATTTCTTTGCTAATTCAACGTTACCTGTTGCTGGAACAGCTTCACCTAGAAGTGAATCCCACAGACCTGTTGGTGCGTAGTCAATACCAATGTTTGGCTTGATTGCGCCATCTGCGTATTCACCTGCGTAATCGCCACCGGCGATCTTGCGAAGTTCTTCACGGTTTACAGCGGCAAGGATTGCTTGACGGTGCTTTTCGTTTGGAACCTTCTTGGTGTTGATGAAGAAGAAACGTACGTATGGATCTAGTTCGTTCCAACGACGCTTTTCGTACTTAGCATCAGAGAAAATGCTAGCTAGCTTGGCTGGGTCTACTGAATCTGGAGAGATTGCGTAAACATCGTTGCCTGCATCAGCCATCAAACGTTCTGTGATTACAGCACTTGGTACAGCGAAGTTGTATTCGATGCGATCTGGAAGTGCAGTACGGAATGAATCTGTAGCTGGATCCCAGTTTTCGTTACGTACAAGAACAAGCTTGTCCTTCTTTACATATGACTCAATCTTGTATGGGCCATTTGATAGAACCTTGTCATCGTACTTTTCACCGGTGTCTGCATCTTTACGCACAGGTGCGAAAGAGCTAAGAGTTACGGTGTAGTTGAAGTCAGCAACAGGTGAGCCTAGTTTGAAAGTAATTTTGCTACCTTCACAAACTACAGCTGCATCATATGCGGCTTGTCCTGCTGCATCTTCAACGTATGGGCCTTTGTAGATTGAATTACCATCTGCATCTTTTGCGATATCAAGCATGGTAATTGCATATGTTGGGCCATCAGTGATGATGTCGGTTGCGAATGTACGTGAAACACCATACTTAACGTCTTCACAGGTTACGGCTTGGCCGTCTTCCCACTTAACGCCATCTTTGATGGTGAACTCCCAGGTCTTTCCACCATCTGGTGTTGTAC
>JBEGTB010000058.1:0-9700 GCA_041179585.1 Actinomycetota bacterium | reverse complement strand
CCAAGAAGATAAAGAAGAAAAGCAAGGCGAACTTCAGTGAGATTTTGAAAAGATTCATATCATTTTGATGAAGTATCGCTAAAGCGATTAAGACAATTAGGCCTAAAACAAACTTGTTGGGCAATCTATGTGTTCGAAAATCAATTACTGAAAGGTATGTTGACCCAATTAGGAAAACTAGAAAAGGCAGCACGAAAGCACGCCTTCAATCAATCGATCTGTTGTCCGCGGGCTTTCATTTCGGAAAACATGGCTTCTTGCATAATCTGTACATCTGGAATTTGCCCTGTAAAAAGTTCTACTTGCCGAACAGCTTGATTTAACAACATCTGATGACCAGGAATTGTTGTTAACCCCTTTGCTTTCCATGCCGTGGCTAACTTGGTTGGCCAAGGGTTATAGACCACATCTAGTAGCACTCCCCTTGCTAAACCTAGGTTTGCAACAAAATCATCAGCCACTCCAACAGGTGTTGCGTTGATCGTTACATCAGTTGCAAAGAATTTATCTTCAATGCTGGTGGTGGAATCAATAGTTATCCCCAGCTCATTTCCAAGATCAATACATGTGGCACTCTTTATGGCATTTCTAGCAATAATCAAAATGCCTTCAACTCCTAAACCAGCAAGAGCTGCGATCGCCGAGCGAGTTGTGGCACCTGAACCAATAATGGTTGCAGTCTTTGGATTGGTGCAGCCAGCATTGCGAAGTGATTTTGAAATGCCATAAACATCGGTGTTATCTGCTTGTACGCCATCTTTTAATACCAAGGTGTTTATCGCCCCAGTTTGTTTTGCAACATGTGAAACTTTTGTGGCCACGTCAAAAGCAATTTCTTTCAATGGCATGGTGATCGAAAGCCCAAGCCATTGATCATCTAGATCCGAAAAGAATGTTTTGAATTGATCAACGTTCACATCAAATGCTTCAAAAGTGTGTGGCAGTCCTAATTCTGCGAATGCAGCTTTATGCAGTGCAGGTGAAAGCGAATGTGAAATTGGACTGCCAAGTACAGCTAATTTCATTGGAAACATACTCCAGGATTTGCATCACAGTACGCCAAGAATTGATCTTTATAGACCAAGAATTCAGCATAAGAAGATGTGAACTTAGTCTCTTGAGTCGCAAGATCAACCGTGATGAAGAACAACCAATCACCATCGGCAGGATTCATCGCAGCTTTAATAGATGCAACACCCGGGTTACCAATTGGCGTTGGTGTTAATCCATCATTTTTGTAAGTGTTGTAAGGAGTGTCTTTGGCTAACAGATCGCTAGTAATGATCACATCTGTTTGGCCCAGACCGTAATTAACTGTTGAATCGAACTCAAGTCGCATTGGTTTAGCTAGCCGGTTGTAAACAACGCGAGCAACTTTTTCAAAGTCACGCGGATGTCCTTCAACTTCAAGTAGAGAGGCAATAGTGAGGATCTCATAAGGAGTTCTGCCAAAACCTTCAGCTGTTCCAACTAAATCAATTTCTTTAGCTACCGAATTGAACTTTTCTACCATTGCAGTTAACGCAGAAAGAGCTGTGGTACCTGGAGGGAATTCATAAGTTGCAGGGAATAGGAAGCCTTCAATCTTTCCGCCTGCGAATTCAGGTAGTGGAAGAACACTTGGATCAGCTGCAATCGCTTCAAAATCTGCAACTGGAATTCCAGTTGATGTAGAGATTAGCTGGAAAATGTCCGCAGCGCGTTTACCTTCAGGTATCACAACCTTTGTCACAACTTTTGCAGTTGGATCCAGTAATCGAAGAATTGCATCGCTTGCTTTCATTTCCAAAAGCATGTTGTAAAAGCCAGCTGAAATTTTCTGGCTATCCGGATTTGCATTTGCAGCTGCTGTGAATGCATCGACAGATTTAACAACACCTGCAGCTTTCAGATTATTACCAATTTTGGCTAGTGAATCTCCCTCAACAACTTCAATCTGAACTGATCCTTGGCCAGGACCTTTGAAATCTGGCGGACCAGAAATGAATCCGGCTAGAGACTTACCTGCGAAAGAAACCAATGCGAGTACCACAAGACCAATAACAATCCTCTTGAAGGGAAACTTATGGTTTTGTGTGCTTTTACGTCTAGTCACAATTAGGCACTTTCCTGAGGGTTAACTAACTCTCCTGCAAGATTACCTGTTGATTTTTCTATAGCCATTGCATGATCAAGTAATACAACAGCGGCAATCTGATCAATGACATTTTTTGATTGTTTTGTTGATTTACCAGATGCGTGTAATTGGGTTTGCGCTGAAACGGTCGTTAATCTCTCATCCACTAAATGCACTGGGATAGGACTTGTGCCAGCAAGATGTTGAGCAAATGCAATTGCCATTTCGGTTGAAGCAGTGTGACTTTGATTTAAAGAAATAGGTTTTCCTACGTAAATCAGTTCAGCACTGTATTCATCAGCAAGAGCAAGAAGTTCTTCAATCGCAGTCTCTTCCCCACTCAACGTTGCAACCGGTGAGGCCATGATTTGATCTCGATCGCATCTTGCAACACCTACGCGAACTGTGCCAACATCGACACTTAGTCGCACACCTTTACTTGGTGTTATCACGAACTACTTCCAAAACGCTATTGAAAGCATCGGTTACTGCTGAAATTTTCGTGCCGCCACCTTGAGCCATGTCAGCATTACCGCCCCCACGACCATCTAGTTTCGCCATCATTGCGTTTAGCACATCAGCTGAACTGATACCTGCAGATTTAGCACTCGCATCAACTGTGACAACAACGCTTACTTTGTCTGCTTCCACTACCGCGCCAACCAAAACATAGTTAGCTGTCTTAACAAAACCTTTGGCACTTGTAACTAGGTCACGGGCTTGACTTGCTTCTGTTCCACTTGGTGCAATAAATCGGTAAACGCTGATTCCATTAACTACTTCAGGTGTTCCAATAAGTTCACCAAGTTTTTCATTAAGTGCTGCTGACTTGGCTTTGGCTATCTGACGCTCCGCATCTTTTAGCTTTGAAAGCATGGCACCAATTCGATCTGGTAATTCTTCAGGACGAGCCTTAACCATTTCAGCAAGCTGACCAACAATGTGGTGTTCTCGAGCTAGGAATTGGTAGGCATCTGAACCCACGAGAGCTTCAACACGTCTAACACCAGCGCCGACTGAACTTTCAGATAAGAAACTGACTACACCAAGTTGCCCGGTTGTGTTGGTGTGGGTGCCACCGCAGAGTTCACGAGCCCAGTCGCCGATGCTGACCACTCGAACTTGATCGCCGTACTTTTCACCAAACAGTGCCATTGCTCCAGTTTTACGAGCTTCTTCTTGGCTCATGTACTGAGAACTAACAAGTAAGTCTTGGATCAAGACATCGTTAACTCGAGCTTCCACATCATTTAATACTGATGTTGGAACTGCACCCGCACTTGGGAAATCAAAACGGAATCGACCAGGGCTATTTTCAGAACCCATCTGAGTGGCCGTTTCGCCAAGTGCTTCTCGGAATGCCTTGTGAACCATGTGAGTTGCGGTGTGCGCACGGGAAATGGCAGTTCTTCTGATGATGTCAACGGCCGTTACTGCGTTATCGCCTACCTTGAATTCACCGCTTTGCACTTTGCCACGATGAACAAATAATCCAGGCACAGGTGTTTGAACATCATTAATTGCAACCAAAGCACCATTAGCTAATTTGATTAAACCGTGATCTGCTAATTGCCCACCGCTTTCAGCATAGAAAGCTGTTCGGTCAACAACGATTTCAACTTCATCGCCAGCTTTAGCACCCGATGCGTCTTGCCCATCAATTAAGATTCCGGCGATCTTTGATTCAGATTCAGTTTCGCTGTAACCAAGGAAATTAGTAACACCGCTTTTTGACATGATGTCGCGGTAGGCAGTAACTGCAGCAACACCACTCTTGCGTGCCTGGGCATCAGCCTTAGCGCGTGAACGCTGTTCTTGCATTAATTCGCGAAAGCCAGCCTCGTCAACTGATACGCCTTGCTCACTTGCCATTTCCAGAGTTAAGTCAATTGGAAAACCGAATGTGTCATGAAGCGCGAATGCAGAACTTCCACTAAGTGTTGTCTGTTTGGCTGCCTTTAGTTCTGTAACAGCCATGTCAAACATAGATGTTCCGCGTTCCAGTGTTGATAAAAATGATTCTTCTTCGGCAACAGCAATTGAAACTATGCGATTTAGATCAGTTGCCAGCTCAGGATATTGTGGCGCCATTGCTTTAACGCTTGCTTTGATTAATTCAGCAATTGTTGCTTCGTGTGCACCAAGTAAACGCATGTTGCGAACCACGCGGCGAAGAATCCGTCGCAATACATAACCGCGCCCTTCATTACCTGGAAGTACGCCATCTGCGATTAAGAACGCACAAGTTCTTGCATGGTCAGCGATGACGCGAAGTGAAACATCTGATTTCTCGTTCGCACCATACTTGGCGCCAGTTAATTCACTTGCCCGATCCAGAATTATTTTGGTGGTATCAATTTCATAAATGTTCTCAACGCCTTGAAGCAATGCAGCCATGCGCTCAAGACCCATGCCAGTGTCAATGTTTTTGGCAGGTAGTTCACCAAGAATTGGATAACCTTCTTTGCCAGGACCATCGCCACGTTCGAACTGCATGAAAACTAAGTTCCACACTTCTAAGTAGCGATCCTCGTCAGCTACTGGGCCACCTTCACGGCCATAGACAGGTCCGCGATCGTAATAAATTTCCGAACATGGACCACAAGGGCCTGGAACACCCATTGACCAGAAGTTATCTGCCATGTCACGACGTTGAATTCGCTCCATTGGCACGCCAACTTTCTTGTGCCAAATATCGACTGCTTCATCGTCATCTAGGTATACGGTTGCCCAAAGTTTTTCCTCTGGAAAGCCATAACCACCATCGGAAACTGGTTTGGTTAATAATTCCCAAGCAAAAGGAATTGCCTCTTCTTTGAAGTAATCACCAAAAGAAAAGTTTCCACACATCTGGAAAAAGGATGCGTGCCTTGTTGTTTTACCAACTTCTTCAATGTCCAAAGTTCGAACAACTTTTTGAACACTGGTAGCTCGTGGATAAGGTGGCGGCGCTTCACCTAAGAAATACGGCTTGAACGGAACCATGCCTGCATTAACGAAAAGCAGGGTTGGGTCATCAAGCAATAGCGAGGCGCTAGGCACAACTGTGTGTTTATTGGATTGGAAGTAATCCAAGAACCGTTGGCGAATGTCAGCGGATTCCACTTTTTGCACCTGCTCGCTAGATCGTTGAAATACAACCCTAACGAATCAATTAATAATTAGTTACTTACGCCCTAGGATTTGGCGAATCTTGGTCCAAACTTTTGCCAAATTAGCCTCTTGACCACGCTCTACTGGAATGTAGTAGCGGGCATTGGCAATCGCATCGGGCAAGTATTGCTGAGTTGCGATGCCTTCTGGAACATCATGCGGGTATTGGTAGTCAACACCATGACCTAGCGAACCAGCCCTAGCGTAATGACTGTCACGAAGCGGCGCTGGAACTTGCCCAATGTTGCCTGAATTTAGATCGGCAATAGCAGCATCAATGGCAAGGTAAGCCGAATTAGATTTTGGCGCTAAGCAAAGCTGGATTGTTGCTTGCGACAAAGTGATTCTGGCTTCTGGAAAACCAATCAAGGCAACTGTTTGGGCTGCAGCAACTGCGGTCTGTAACGCTGTTGGATCTGCTAACCCAATGTCTTCACTTGCAGATATCATAAGCCGCCTTGCAATGAATCGTGGATCTTCACCGGCTTCAATCATTCGAGCCAAGTAATGCAGCGCTGCATCAACATCCGATCCCCGAATACTTTTTATGAAGGCGCTAATCACGTCGTAATGCTGATCGCCGGCGCGGTCATAACGAATAACGTGATGATCACTTGCGGTTGCTAAATGTTCAATTGAGATCTCAGTTGAACTATCTGCTTGGCAAACGGCTGCTGCTGCCTCCAAAATTGTTAAGGCACGTCTGGCATCACCACCAGCTAAGCGAATTAATCCAGCTTTAGCATCAGGATTGATTATTACTTTCTTATTAAGCCCTCGTGGATCTGTTAATGCTCGATCAATAAGAGCTGAAATGTCGTCATCAGTAAGACTGGTAAGTGTTATTAAAAGTGACCGAGATAAAAGCGGTGCGATCACAGAAAATGAAGGGTTCTCAGTCGTCGCTGCAACAAGTGTTACTGCTCCACTTTCAACACCTGGAAGTAACGCATCTTGTTGCGCCTTATTAAACCTGTGCACTTCATCGACAAATAAAACGGTCTGCGCACCATAAAGTGATCTATTATCACTAGCTGCTGAGATGACATCGCGTACATCTTTTACGCCCGCTGTAACTGCTGACAGTTCAACAAACTTAGAATTTCCCGCTTTGGCAATTAACTGAGCGATTGTTGTTTTGCCAGTTCCAGGCGGACCCCAAAGAATTACCGAGTTCTTAGATTCAGTTCCATTATCTGTGAGAAGCCGTTGAAGTGGTCCACCCTGATTAAGTGCATGACGCTGTCCAACAAATTCAGCCAGTGTGCGCGGTCGCATTCTTACTGCAAGTGGCGCGCTCGCCCCTTCTTGATCAAATAAGGAGCCAGGCAATTTATTGCTCGTCTTTTGCGAATGGGTCAGCGTCAATGCCAGCTTCAGCACGCTGCTGAGTGGTGATTGGCGTCGGTGCGCTAGTTAGTGGATCGAAGCCAGCGCCAGTCTTTGGAAACGCAATCACGTCACGAAGACTTGGTGCGCCAGCTAGCAACATACAAATACGATCCCAACCAAAGGCAATACCACCATGTGGTGGTGGGCCGTAGGCAAATGCTTCAAGTAAGAAACCGAACTTGTCTTTTGCTTCTTCATCTGAAAGACCAAGAGTTCTAAATACGCGCTCTTGAACATCACTTTGGTGAATACGAATAGAGCCGCCACCAATTTCATTACCATTACAAACAATGTCGTAAGCCCAAGCAAGTGCTTCACCTGGTGATTCTTCGAAGCGATTAATCCATTCAGAATTTGGTGAAGTGAATGGGTGGTGAACGGCTGTCCAAGTGCCATCATCAGTTAGTTCAAACATTGGTGCATCAACAATCCATAGGAAGGACCATTCATCTTCGTTGATTAGTCCACAACGTTCGCCAACTTCTTGGCGAACAGAACCAAGTAACTGTTGAGTGGCGGATTTTGCACCTGCACCAAAGAAAGCACAATCACCAGGTTTTGCAGAAAGTTGAGCAGCAAGTCCAGCACGTTCTGCTTCAGAAAGATTCTTTGCAACTGGTCCACCAAGTGTGCCGTCGAGTTCAAAAGTGACATAAGCCAAACCTTTAGCGCCACGTTGCTTTGCCCATTCTTGCCATGCATCAAATGTGCGACGCGGTTGATCGGCGCCACCTGGCATAACCACAGCGCCAACGTATTCATTTTGGAAAACCCTAAATTCTGTATTTGCAAAATAACTGGTGCAATCAACAAGTTCGATATCAAAACGAAGATCTGGCTTATCGGAACCGTACTTAGCCATGGCTTCGAAATATGTCATCCGAGGGATGTTACCGATCTTGTGACCAATAGTTCCCTGCCAAAGATTGCGAACAATTGCTTCGCCAACTTCGATGATGTCTTCTTGTTCAACGAAGCTCATTTCGATATCAAGCTGGGTGAATTCAGGTTGACGATCTTTACGGAAATCTTCGTCACGATAACAACGCGCAATTTGGTAATAACGTTCCATGCCGGCAACCATCAAAAGTTGTTTGAAAAGTTGCGGACTTTGCGGGAGTGCATACCAATGGCCTGGTTGCAAACGAACTGGAACTAGGAAGTCGCGGGCACCTTCTGGTGTCGATCGAGTAAGCGTTGGAGTTTCGATTTCAACGAAATCACGGGAATGCAAGACTTCACGTGCAAGACGATTAACTTCACTGCGCATCCGAAGTGCGTCACCCTGAGAGGTGCGACGTAGGTCTAGGTACCGGTATTTAAAACGAGTCTCATCGCCAACGTTGATTGAATCATCAATTGGAAATGGCAGCGGAGCGCTTTTGCTTAAAACTTCAACTGTTGAGGCAACAACTTCGATGTCGCCTGTTGGAATTTCAGAATTTTCGTTACCACTTGGGCGAACGCGAATTTCACCAATGATTTTTAAACAGAATTCATTACGCAGATCGCCAGCAACTTCTTCGTCATTAACAACTACCTGGACTGTGCCGGTGCGATCACGAAGATCAAGAAATGCAATGCCACCATGGTCACGACGACGACCAACCCAGCCAGTTAGTGTGACAGTTTGACCAGCATGTTCACGGCGCAAAGTACCTGCGTCATGTGTACGTAACATTAAATCCTCGTTTTGGGGCTATTTAAGTAAATCGGTTAAGCGTTGCGACAACAATTCTAGTGCGAACGTTTCCTGATCCCCGCTACCCAAATTTTTCAGAACTACTGTGTGATTTTGCATCTCATCATCACCGATAAGTAAAGCAAACTTTGCCCCTGAGCGATCAGCGCCCTTCATGGCCGCTTTAACGCTTCGATTATCAAGAGCAATCTCTGCCCCGTAGCCAGCTTTACGAATCTCACCCAATAAATGGAAACATCTATTGGATGCTGCTTCACCAAGTGGGATTACGTAAACATCTGTATTGGAATCAGATGTTGGGTTTAAACCTTCAGCTTCGAGCGCTAAACAAGTTCTATCAACACCTAGTCCGAAACCAACACCACCGATAGCTGGTCCACCTAAAGTTTCAATTAATCCGTCGTAACGTCCACCGCCACCAATGGCAGCTTGCGCACCTAGGCCTTGATGAACACATTCAAAGGTTGTGCGTACGTAATAATCCAGACCTCGCACAAGACGCGGTGCTAACTCATACTCAACTTCCAGAACATCCAAGTAGCCAAGTACTTTGTTGTGGTGATCCTGACACTCATCACAAAGATGATCGGGTATTAGTGGAGCGTCCTTAAGTTGTTTTTGAACCTCAGCTCGCTTGTCATCTAAAACGCGAAGCGGATTGATTTTTACGCGAGCTTTAGTTGCATCATCTAAGTCAAGACCGTTTAAGAATTCAACAAGTTTTTCACGGTATGCCGGACGACAATTAGCGCAACCAAGTGAATTGATAAGTAATCGAACATTTTTTAGTCCAAGTAATTCGCGCTGGGCATAAATTGCCATCCAAATTACTTCAGCATCTAAGGCTGGATCCATTGATCCAATCGCTTCAACGCCAACTTGAGTGTGTTGACGGTATCGACCAGATTGTGGTTGTTCGTATCTAAAGTTTGGTCCGGTGTACCAAACTTTTGCAGGAAGTGGACCCTTGTCCATTCTGTTTTCCAACATTGCGCGAAGAACACCTGCTGTGCCTTCTGGACGCAAAGTTAAACTGCGACCACCTTTATCTTCAAAGGTATACATCTCTTTAGAAACAACATCTGTTGATTCACCAACTCCGCGAACAAATAATGCAGTGTCTTCGAACATCGGTGTTTCGATGTATCCATACCCACTTAGTTTCGGTGGAGTTGAAAGCGCATTTTTAACATGCAGCCAAAGATTTGAAAATGGAGGAATAACGTCATAAGTACCCTTGGGTGCTTTAAACAAATCACTCATGTTGCCGATAGTCCTTGACCAACTCTTGTTAAATACGGGTTACTGCGAAGTTCAATGTCCATTCTGCTAGATGG
>JBEGTB010000057.1:0-2752 GCA_041179585.1 Actinomycetota bacterium | reverse complement strand
GCGATTTCACTTAATTCATGTTCGGCTAATGCGCGACCCGAGATTAAATCGTCAGTATTTGCAACCACTTCAAGGTAGCACTTGATCTTTGGCTCTGTACCACTTGGTCTAACGATTACCCTTCCACGCGAAATCTTTGATGTACCAGTTAAGTAAAAAATAATTCCATCTGTCGGAGGCAATCCACTTTCTGGTTTGGATAGGTCAATAACCGAATCAACCAAAAGACTTCCAAACTTCTTGGGCGGGTTTGTTCTTAGACTTCCCATTACTTTTGGAACCACAGTGATGTTAGTAACGCGTACTGAAACTTGATCGCTTACAAATAAGCCGTATTCCAACGCAAGATCGTCCAATTGTTGCCAAATTGTTTTTCCTTGGCCTTTAAGAACAGCGGCCATCTCAACAAACATTGCAGCAGCTGAAATGCCATCTTTATCGCCAACACTTTGTGGATCAACGCAATACCCAAGTGCTTCTTCGTAACCAAAAACTAAATTTGGCACTCGGCTAACCCACTTAAAGCCCGTTAGCGTGTGCTCGTAGTTAAACCCATTCTTTTTGGCAATAACTTCAAGCATCATGGATGAAACGATGGAACTAGCCAGCGTTCCATTTAGGTCTTTGTTGATAAGTCTTGCGCGTTGACCAATCCACCAACCAAGCAAAATACCTACCTGATCACCGCGCAACATTTTCCAGTTGTTGTCCTCGGTAGGAAGTGCGACTGCTAATCGATCTGCATCTGGATCGTTAGCTAACAGGACATCAGCATTTTCTTTAAGTGCTTGTGCAATAGAAAGATCAAGGGCACCTTTTTCTTCAGGATTTGGAAATGCAACAGTAGGAAATGCTGGATCTGGATCTCGCTGTTCCATAACGGCGCTAGGTGAATTAATTTGGCACTGCGAAAATACTTCGTTCAGGGTTTGCCAACCAACACCATGCATCGCTGTGTATACAGTTTTTATGTTTTTACGATCGGCAGAATTTGTTGGGCCAGCATTAATAATGTCTACAACTGATTTTACGTAGGCTTCTTCACAACTTGTTGGAACAATTTCTATTTGAGTTCCTCGACTTAAATTGCGAACATCCTTAATTTTTCTAATCTGGTCTGAAATTTCACGATCAGCTGGTGGAACGATTTGTCTTCCATCACCTAAATAAACTTTGTAGCCATTGTCTTGAGGTGGATTATGACTTGCAGTAACCATAATTCCAGCGCAAGCTTTTAAATTTCGAATTGCAAATGCCAACACTGGAGTTGGTACAACATGGTCAAAAATAACTGGAGTGAATCCATTTCCTGCTAAAACTTCAGCTGAATCTTTGGCAAAAACATCACTGTTGTATCGAGCATCATATCCAATAACAACTTTTTGTCCTGAAAATCCATTTGCTTTTAAGTACTCAACGAGGCCGCCGATGGCCTGTAGCACAGTTACCTGGTTCATTCGATTAGGTCCAGGGCCTAATGCCCCGCGCAATCCAGCAGTTCCAAACTCAAGTGGTGCTCGAAAAGCGTCTTCTAGTTCTATTAACGCTGCACCATCGCCTGCTTTTGCAGCGTTGACTAACTCGATTAATTTTTCTTTAGTAACTGAATCTGGATCTTGCTCAAGCCAATTGTCTGCTTGTTTCAATAGTTCAGTGTTTATCTGCACTCATTAAGCCTACGCCCTGAGAATTTTCTCAGAGTAAAATTGTTAAATGCAGTCTGCAGTTGTGATTGAAACAGCACCGTTAGTACTAGATGTTGGTGTTGTCCTATTAGTTGCTGCTTCCCTTGGATTAATTTCACGTAAATTAGGTTTTCCGGCAATCATTGGCTACCTAATCACAGGACTTCTTGTTTCACCATTCACACCGGGTTATGTCGCTGGCTCAGAACAACTTGCCGTTTTAGCTGACATCGGCGTAGTTTTATTACTTTTTGAAGTTGGGATCGAAATTGATTTGCGTCGACTTCGAGTCGAACAGCGCGCAGTTTTTTGGGCTTCACCACTACAAGTGCTAACAGGTATTGCTATTGGCACTGCTGTGTTTGTCGCCTTTGGTATTGAGCTGTACGGAGCCATTTTGCTTGCTCTTGGTATCGCTATGTCATCAAGCGTTGTCATTGTTAACATCACTCGCAGTCGTCGCAGAACCACAAATCCGCAAACCGAAACTGCACTCCTTGGTTGGAGCGTTATGCAAGACATAACCGGTGTTGGCATTGCTGCTGTCGTTCTAACAATTGTTGGTGTTGGTGATCGACCTCTTGCTATTGCGCTGGCTGGTCTCGTTGGTTTCGCTGTTCTTTCTTATATTTCATCATTCTTGTTTCCAAAATTACTAAGAGTGGTTAAGTGGGAACACGATCTGTTTTTGATCTATTCAGTTTCAATTGGTTTAGTTCTGGCTGCGGTTGGAACTGTTGTGTTTGGAATTCCTATGGCTCTAGCTGCTTTCGTTGCTGGTTTAGCACTGAACCAAGGTCGAGAAACTGATGAAGTGCGCCGAGTGCTTTTGCCTTTTAAAGATCTATTCGCAGTTTTATTCTTTGTTGTTATTGGCAGTCTAATTTCGCCACAAAATTTAAAAGATGCACTTCCATTTGCCGCAATTGTTTTTGCGCTTTTAATTTTGGCAAAAACACTCCCGGCATATTTAATTACCAGATTAAGTGGTGTTGATGCCCGTCCCGCGCAACTAGCCGTTGGGTTAAGTCAGATTGGTGAATTTTCATTCGTGCTTGGAAGTGCTG
>JBEGTB010000056.1:0-2644 GCA_041179585.1 Actinomycetota bacterium | reverse complement strand
GACGCCGTGCTGACCTAGAGCTGGACCAACTGGTGGAGCAGGGTTTGCTTCTCCAGCTTTGATCTGTAGCTTGATCAGACCGACGACCTTTTTGGTTGGTGCCATGTCTTTTGCGTCCTTTATTTTTGTTTTGTCTTACTTGTTTTGCTTTATTACTTGCTAGCTCTTGTGAATTTGGTTGAAGCCAAGTTCCACAGGAGTTTCGCGTCCGAAGATCTCTACCAGACCCACAACTTTTTGTGCATCTAGATTGATTTCGGAAATCGTTGCATGCAGGGTTGCAAATGGTCCATCGACAACGGTTACTGAATCGCCAATGTTTAGATCGATGTCGATCTTCACTGCTGGCGCTCCAGGGGTTGTCTTTGCCTTTGCTTTTGCCTTGGCAGTTGCTTCTGAAGCAACAGTTGCCACTGGCTTTTCTTGCTGCGGGCGAAGCATTTCAAATGCTTCTTCAAATGAAAGTGGTGCTGGGTTGTGACCTTGGCCAACGAAACCAGTTACACCTGGAGTGTGGCGAACAACGCCCCATGATTCGTCAGTTAGATCCATGCGAACAAGTACGTAACCTGGGAACTTGTTTCGCTTAACAAGCTTTCGAACACCGTTCTTGATTTCAGTTACTTCTTCTTGTGGCACAGCGATTTCGTAAATGTAATCTTCCATGTTTAAAGAAGTTGTACGGGTTTCTAAGTTTTGCTTAACGCGATTTTCAAAACCTGCGTATGAGTGAACTACGTACCAATCACCAAATTGTGATTCAAGGCGTGTGCGGAAAGCTGCGATTGGATCTTCTTCATCGGAAGTGGCTGCATCGCCTGATGCATCTGCAGTTGAATCAGCAGTGTCGGCTTCGATTTCCTGTTCAACGATTTGCGAAATATCAAATGAGTCATCGGCAACTAAGTCGCCAGCGATATCGCTAGTTACTTCGCCATCGATATCAACATCGACCTGACCATTCCAGTCAGTATCAGCAGTTTGAATTGCTGCTTCACTGTCAATTGGTGCATCGACCTGAACACTGTCAGCTTGGGAAACATCAGAAGCTTCTTCTTTAACAGAAGTAGCTTCCATGAACTGTGGGTCAGTCACTTTTTTTATTCCTTCTTCTTATCCGAAAACCAAAAGCATTAACTTGGCAAAAGCCAAATCAAGAGCTGAAACTAAAATCGCCAGCAAAGTTACGAACACAATTACAACAACTGTGTAAGTTCCAAGCTGTTCTTTTGTTGGCCAAACAACTTTGCGAAGTTCGCCGCCTACTTGACGTAGGAATAGCGAGATGCGACCAAAGAAACCAACTTTCTGGTCAGCACTTGCACTCATGTCTTGCCTTTCGTTTTTCCATTGGAAGTACTTCCAACTTTTTTCTAAGCAGGGCCGGAGGGACTTGAACCCCCAACCGCCGGTTTTGGAGACCGGTGCTCTACCAATTGAGCCACGACCCTTGGTCCTGCTTAAAACCTTTGGTCATTTTGGGCATGCCGAAATAAGCCTAAGATTTGTGCGGTGTGTCAAGTGTAAGGGATATTTATGCACCCAAATACCACGTATACATGCAGATAAGTAATACTTAATTCCGTGAATAAGCCTAGAGTTTCAGCCCGAATCGGGGCAATTGCTGAATCTGCAACTTTGGCCGTAGACGCCAAAGCTAAGGCACTAAAAGCCGCTGGCCGACCAGTAATCGGCTTTGGTGCTGGCGAACCAGATTTCCCAACACCTGACTACATTGTTGAGGCTGCAGTTGCGGCGTGCCGCGATCCAAGGTGGCATCGTTACACGCCAGCTGCTGGGTTACCTGAATTAAAAAGTGCAGTTGCTGCAAAAACTCTTCGCGACTCTGGCTACAAAGTTGATGCCAGCCAAGTTTTAATTACTAACGGTGGCAAGCAAGCGCTATACAACGCATTCGCATCACTACTTGATCCAGGTGATGAAGTATTACTGCCGGCTCCTTATTGGACTACATATCCAGAATCAATCGCACTTGCTGGTGGCAAAGCAGTTGAAATCATGACTGATGAATCAACTGGTTACCGAACATCAATCCAACAACTTGAAAAAGCACTAACTCCAAAAACAAAAGCACTTGTTTTCGTTTCACCAAGTAATCCAACTGGCGCCGTTTACTCTCCTGCTGAAGTTGAAGCTATAGGTCAATGGGCCGTTGAAAAAGGGCTTTGGGTTATCACCGATGAAATTTATGAACACCTTGTTTATGGTGATGCTGAATTTTCATCAATGCCAGTTCTTGTTCCAGAACTTGCTGACAAATGCATCGTGGTTAACGGTGTTGCTAAAACTTATGCAATGACAGGTTGGCGTGTGGGCTGGATGATCGGGCCTAACGACATTGTCAAAGCAGCAACTAACTTGCAATCACATGCAACTTCGAATGTGTCTAACGTTGCACAAATTGCAGCTCTCGCCGCAGTTTCTGGCGACCTAAAAGCTGTTGAAGAAATGAAGGTTGCCTTTGATCGTCGCCGCATGACAATCACCAAGATGCTTAATGAGATCGAAGGCGTGAACTGTCCTGAACCTGAGGGCGCGTTCTATGTTTACCCATCAGTTAAAAATCTGATTGGAAAATCGATTCGCGGCAAAGTAGTTAACTCTTCTGCTGAACTAAGTGCAC
>JBEGTB010000055.1:0-17610 GCA_041179585.1 Actinomycetota bacterium | reverse complement strand
TACCGGGTATTCACATTTAAATCTGCCAATTGAACTTTGCCATGTTGGTGGATCACACATCGGTTCCAAATACTCAATGCTGGTAATTGGTTCAATACACGGTGATGAGCCTGCAGGTATTTATGTCGTCGATGAATTAGTAAAGCTCGGGGTGCGAGAAAATGTTGATCTTTGGGTTATTCGAAATGGCAATCCAGATGGTCAAACAAGAGGAACCAGACAAAACGAGCTTGGTGTTGATCTAAACCGAAATTTTCCGACCGGCTGGTATCCAACAGATCAAGAAAATAATTATTACAGCGGAGCTAATCCAGCTAGCGAACCTGAAACCAGGGCGCTAATGAAAGCAATCGATTTAGTTAAACCAGCCGTATTAATAACAATTCATCAGCCATTTGCAGTAGTTGATTGCTCAAAAGGTAAAGATGAATTCTTGGACGAACGCCTTGCTGCACTCACTGGATTGCCAGCAGGCTGCATTCCAGGTGAGAAATCTGGATCACCCACCAACACTTACACCGGCACAATCACTGGCTGGGCAAACCAGCGATATGAACACACCAGCGCTTTAGCTCTGGAACTTGGTCCAGTTGTCAGCGATCAAGAATTCTTGAAGTATGCCCTGGCACTTCACAACCTTGAGATTCAATAGGGGAATCTGAGCCATTTTGAGTAAATCGAACAAAACTGGCACAATTTAACAGTTGTTCGGTTCACGCCTAACGTCCGAAGTTAGTGCGACCCGATCACATTATTAATAGGGAGAAATCCGTGAAGGCCGATATTCATCCAGAGTATGTCGCAACCAAAGTGACTTGCTCATGCGGAAATACATTCGAAACTCGTAGCACCCAAAAGAATGGGTCAATCCACGCAGACGTGTGCAGCAACTGCCATCCGTTCTACACCGGCAAGCAAAAGATTCTTGATACTGGTGGTCGCGTAGCTAAGTTCGAAAAGCGTTTCGGCAAACAGTCCTAGCTTCTTTATAAGGTGTTGTCGTTGCCCAATGCGAGGCAATGACAGCACCTTATTTATTTACAGAAACTTAAAAGCTTTTAAGAAAACCTAAGGAAACAAAATGTCACAGGACTTCACCAAGGTTGAAGAGATGGTCAAAGAAGTGGCCGATCTTGAAGCCAAGTTAAGCGACCCTGCGACTCATAGCAATCCAACTGAAGCTCGTCGCATCGGTAAGCGCCATGCTGAGTTAAAGCCAGTTGTTGCCAAGTACCAAGAATTAAAACAACTTCGCGATGATGAAATTGCAGCTCGCGAAATGGGCGAAGAAGATCCAAGTTTTCTTGAGGAAGCCGAAGACTTAAAAACCAAGGCCGAAGAAGCAGCTGAAAAACTTCAGCAAATGTTAATTCCGCGCGACCCAATGGATGGCAACGACGTAATCTTAGAAATCAAAGCTGGCGCTGGTGGCGAGGAGTCAGCATTATTTGCTGGCGACTTAATGCGAATGTATTTGAGATATGCAGAAAAGCGTGGCTGGGCAACCCAAGTGCTTGAAGCCGAAGAATCTGACATGGGTGGCTATAAAGACATCGCGATTGCAGTTAAATCAAAAGGTGTAGTGCCACCCGAAGAAGCGCCTTATGCGAATTTGAAATACGAAGGTGGTGTGCACCGAGTTCAGCGTGTACCAGTTACTGAATCTCAAGGTCGTATTCACACATCCGCTGCAGGTGTTTTAGTTCTTCCTGAAGCTGAAGAAGTTGATGTAACTATCGATCCAAATGATTTACGTATCGACGTCTATCGCTCAAGTGGTCCTGGCGGACAGTCAGTAAACACAACGGACTCCGCAGTTCGTATCACTCACATGCCAACTGGAATTGTGGTTTCTTGTCAGAACGAAAAATCACAGCTACAAAACAAAGAATCAGCAATGCGTATTTTGCGCGCTCGCTTACTTGCAGCTGCTGAAGAAGCCGCTGCGGCTGCAGCTTCTGATGCGCGTAAGAGCCAAGTTCGTACGGTGGACCGTTCTGAGCGCATCCGCACTTATAACTTTCCAGAAAACCGCCTAGCGGATCACCGCGTTGGATTTAAGAGTAATAACTTGGATCAAGTTCTTAACGGTGACTTAGATCCAGTTATCAATGCATGTATTGAAGCTGACAACAAAGACAAACTTGCCTCACTGGGCCAGTAGATATGTCTAAAGTTCGCGACTTAATAGATCGGGCAACAGCTGAACTTCAGGATGCTGGGATCGTAAGCGCCAGAACAGATGCTGAACTTCTATTAGCTCACGCCTTAAAAGTTGAACGTAAATCACTTAGCTCAATTGAAACAATTCCAACTGATGATTTTGTGAATTTCATGGTTCTGGTAACAAAACGTGGCAAAAGAGTTCCACTGCAGCATTTAACAGGAGAAGCACATTTCCGCCATTTAACTTTGCAAGTTGGCCAAGGCGTTTTTATTCCAAGGCCCGAAACAGAACTACTAGTTCAAGCCGGATTAGATTTTCTTGCAACAATCGATGGGCCAAAATTAGCTGTGGACTTATGTTCAGGTTCAGGGGCAATCGCACTGTCGCTTGCCCTTGAATCACCTGACACAACCGTTCATGCAGTAGAACTTTCACTAGATGCGTTTGTTTGGCTGGAAAAAAATGTTGCTGCTTACGCTGACCAATTAAGCCGAATCAATTCAAGCGTTATTACCTATAACGATGATGCGACCAGTCTTGAAGTTCTGAATAATTTATCTGGGGATGTTGATGCCGTGCTTTCAAATCCGCCGTACATTCCAGATGAAATGATTCCTCGTGAGCCTGAAGTGCGTGATCACGATCCAGCACTTGCACTATTTGGCGGACACGACGGTTTAGATGTTGCCCGCAAAGTTGCCCATGTTGCCGCTGATTTATTGAAGCCAGGTGGTTTTTTTGGGATTGAACATGCAGACGTTCAAGGCGAATCAAGCGTAGAAATGTTAGATGCAATCACTAGTCACAGGCAACCAATCTGGATTGATGCAATGGATCAGAACGACTACAACCAATTGCCAAGATTTGTAACTGCTAAACGAAGCGCATTTAGTTCAAGTGGTGCATCATGAGTGATGTTTTGATACTTACTGGCGATCAAACCCAAGATGAACTTGCGATCAACGAAGTTGTTGCTGCAGTTAAGGGTGGTCAACTCGCAGTCATTCCAACTGACACAAGTTATGCAGTTATCGCTGATGCATTTCATCCAGGTGCGATTGCACTACTTCGCTTAGCCAAAAAGCAAACACCAGAAGTGCCGATTCCAGTTGGCGTGGGATCAATTGACATGGCACACGGTGTTGCGAAGTTTTCAAATTTGGCCACCGATCTAGCGAATGCATTTTGGCCAGGACCACTAACACTTTTAACTCACAGTCAACCATCACTTAGCTGGCCAATTTGCGACAGTAGAACTGCGCTATCGATCCGTGTTCCACATTACGAAATCGCGCAACAATTAATTTCGCTAACTGGCCCAGTAGCGATGACTGGTGCGCAGCAGAGTGGGAGCGTTGCGGTTCAGAATGTGGAACAGGCCATCGCATCACTTGGTGAAAAAATCGCCTTTTATTTGGATGCTGGCGAATTAACTGCAAACTCATCATCTGTAATTGATGCGACAACTTCCAACTTAAGACTTGTCAGACAGGGTTCAATCTCGCTTGAGCGCATCCGAGAAATTAATCCAAATGTGATCGACGCAACTCGCTAGCCACTAATCTTGAGTTCTAAACTTAAGTAACTGCACATTGCAGGCAAGCGTTAGGTAATAAAAATGGACGATACTTTCTTTGGTTCAGACTTCAGCGAACTAAAACATACAGACCCTCAAATCGCCCAGATTCTTCTTGATGAGTTAAATCGCTTGCGCAGTGGCATTCAGTTAATCGCCAGTGAAAACTTCACCTCACCTGCTGTTCTAACAGCACTTGGTTCAACTCTTAGCAACAAATATGCCGAAGGTTACCCAGGAAAGCGTTACTACGGTGGTTGTGAAGTAGTAGACGTTGCTGAAAGCGTAGGTATCGAACGTGCAAAGAAATTATTTGGTGCAGATCATGCGAACTTGCAACCTCACTCAGGCGCTTCGGCAAACATTGCAGTGTTTGGTGCCTTCTTGCAGCCAGGTGACACATATTTAGCAATGTCACTTCCACACGGTGGTCATTTAACCCACGGTGCTGGAGTCTCTTACAGCGGTAAGTGGTTTAAGCCAGTTCATTACGGCGTTGCTGAAGGAACTGAAGATATTGATTATGACCAAATGCGCGACCTTGCCCGTGAACACAAACCAAAGATGATCACAGCTGGTGGCTCTGCGATTCCACGTCTAATTGACTTTGAAGCAATCCGCGCGATTGCTGATGAAGTTGGCGCAATATTCCATGTGGATGCAGCGCACTTCATTGGTTTAGTTGCAGGTAAGGCGATTCCATCACCAGTGCCTTACGCAGATGTTGTTTCTTTCACAACACATAAAGTTCTTCGTGGTCCACGAAGTGGCATGATCGTTTGTAAAGAAGAGCATGCTGCAGCAATCGACAAGGCTGTATTCCCAATGATGCAAGGCGGTCCAATGATGCATGTCATTGCGGCTAAAGCAGTTGCGCTTAAGGAATGCATGACACCTGAATATCAGAAATACACCAAAGATGTTTTGGCTAACGCTCAAGAACTAACTGCAGGCCTCGCTAAAGAAGGTATGCGTCCAGTAACTGGTGGCACTGATACCCACTTAGCACTTCTTGATCTTCAAGGTATTGATGTGACCGGTAAGGATGCTGAAGCACGTTGTAGTGCTGCTGGCATTGTGCTTAATAAGAATTCAATTCCTTATGATCCAAAGCCAGCTGCAGTAACTAGTGGTATTCGTGTTGGTACACCATCTGTGACAACGCAGGGCATGGGTCTAGGAGAGATGAAGAAGATTGCTGAATACATCGGCCGTGCAGTAAAGACTGATGATGCATCAATCCATGCAGACATTAAGGCTGAAGTGGGTAAGTTAACCACTGCATTTCCTGCATACCCACGCGGATAATTTGCCCTAAGCAGTTAACCAAGTAGCGTTATCTCGTGCGCGAATACCTACTTTGCTTACTTGCAGCAGCAGCTGTTACTTACTTAGTAACACCAGCTGCTCGCGCATTAGCCTTAAAGTTTGGCGCGATGGCCGAAGTTCGTGATCGCGATGTGCACGAAGAGCCAACACCACGTTGGGGTGGTCTTGCCATGTTGATTGGCTTAGTCATCTCAATCTTGCTGGCAACCCAGCTGCCTTTAATGAGCACAATCTTTTCAGATAACTCACAAATCACAGCCCTTGTTGCAGGTGTAGTAATTATCGTGATTCTGGGATTAGTTGACGACAAAATTGGACTTGATGCACCAACCAAATTAGTCGGGCAAATTTTGGCGGCCGGCACGATGGCGATGCAAGGTGTAACGCTTGTTTGGCTACCGATTCAAGGCACTTATATTCTTGATCCAACCACATCTGTTTTTGCAACTGTATTAATCGTGTTGATCAGTATTAATGCAGTGAACATGGTTGATGGACTTGATGGTTTAGCTGCGAGCATTGTGGGCATTGGGGCTGCTGCTTCTTTTTCTTATTCTTATTTCTTATCAGTCGTTAACGGCTATCAGCGTGCGACTTTGGCAGCACTTATCTCAGCAACATTGATGGGAATTTGCGCGGGGTTCTTGCCACATAACTGGTTTAGAGCCCGAATTTTTATGGGTGATACCGGTTCCATGTTGATTGGTTATTTAATGGCGGCATCATCGATCATGATCACAGGTCAGATTGACCCAGGTGGTTTAACTAACGAATCGCTTTTGCCAGCCTTCTTACCGATCGTGTTGCCGTTATCGATTCTGGCAATTCCATTACTTGATTTACTATTGGCTATTTTTAGACGCAGCCGCCGTGGCCGATCACCATTTCAACCAGATAAAGAGCACCTGCATCATCGACTACTGAAACTGGGACATGGTCAAGAGCGTGCAGTATTAATCATGACTGCATTCACCGGTGTGATCGCATTCTCGGCAGTTAGTTTGGCGTTTATTCCAGCATGGGTAACTTTAATGGGCTTTGCACTTTCAACAATTGCTCTTGCTGCTTGGGTTTTAAACCCACCAAAACTTAATTACAAATCAACTTTGCGGTAACTGAAAGCGAAACTGAATGACTCAAGTAACTGGGAAGCAAGCAGCCAAAAGCGCAGCTAAATGGGGTCTGATTACTTGGCTTGCTATTACCGTAGTTGGCGCACTTGCCGGATATGCAGTTGACCAAACCTCAGGACTTTGGGGAAGCGCGCTTGGCGCAATAGTTGCTGGTTTATTTTTTGCCGTAACAGCTATCGTTGCCGTTAAGACCACAAACCTTGGCCCAGACAAATTAGGTGCTGTGATTCTTGGTTCTTGGCTATTTAAAATCGTTCTTTTGATGGCATCCCTAGCCTGGCTTCGCAGCCAAGATTTCTACAGCCGACCATTTTTCTTTGTGGTTCTATTGGCTCAAACTATGGTCCTTTTAGTTCTTGAGGCCACACTTTTGACCAAGGCTAAAGTGCCCTACGTAGAACCAGACCGGTGATTTTGACCTTCAGATTGTCTGATAAATTCGGTTGCGATGACAGGGGATAACCTCTCAAAAAGTGACCCAGCCAATGCTGGTCCAAGTGAGGATATGGCCTGGGCAATCATTAGTACTTTGCTAGCTGGCCCAATTGTTTGGGGCGGCATCGGAGCACTAGTTGATAAAGCAGCCAACACATCAAGGGTCTTCCTCCCGCTTGGTGTTGTCGTTGGATTCATCACTTCGATTTATATCGTGTACGTACGTTTCGGTAGAGATACTGAAAACCCAAGTAAGGGAGATAAGTAAGCGCAGTGTTAAACACAATCGCTAACTTGCAAACTGCGCTTTCAGCCAGCGAAGGTGAAGGCGGCGGATTCCACGCGCCATCCATTTCAGAGTTTTTCCCTGCACCAATCTTGTTTGAAGGAACACCGTTCCAATTCAGTCGAATCAACATGATCGGCTTGATCATGACGACGCTGCTTTGCATTTTCTTTATTACAGCTTTCCGTAAACCACAGTTCGTTCCACGCGGTGTTCAAAACCTTGGCGAAATGGCCGTTGAGTTTGTGCAAAAGAACATTATTGAAGAAATTCTTGGCCACAAAGGTCCGCGTTACGCCGTTTACTTAACTTCAATGTTCTGGCTGCTGTTAGCTTTTAACATCACTGGCATCATTCCATTTATGAACATTGCCGTAACCAGCGTCATTGGTCTGCCATTACTTCTTGCAGTTCTTTCTTGGGTTGTCTTCAATGTTGAAGGCGTTAAGGCAAATGGTCTAGGGCATTACCTAAAGAACAACTTGTTCCCAGCTGGTGTACCGCTACCGATTTATGGCCTGGTAACCCCAATCGAATTTGTTTCTACATTCATTCTTCGCCCAGTAACTCTGACCATTCGTTTGCTTGCAAACATGATGAGCGGTCACTTACTACTTGTGCTTTTCTTTGGCGCAACTAACTACTTCCTGTTGGAATCTGAAGGCATCATGAAGTTGGTGGCAATCCCGTCATACGTAATGGGATTTGTTTTCACCCTTTTTGAAGTCTTAGTAGCTTTCCTTCAGGCATACATCTTCACGCTATTAACAGCCGTTTACATTGACGGCGCTACTAGCGCGGAACACTAACAAACCGCGAAAGAAATTTCGCAAAACGAGAGGAAATAAAGTGCAATTGCTCGCAGAGATCAATGGCAACCTAAACGCAATTGGCTACGGCCTGGCTGCAATCGGCCCTGGCATCGGCATTGGCGTTCTAGTAGGTAAGGCACTAGAAGGTATCGCACGTCAACCAGAAGTTACTGGTGTACTACGTACCAACATGTTCTTGGGTATTGCGTTCACTGAAGCGCTTGCTCTTATCGGTCTTGTTGCCGGCTTCCTTTTCACCTAAGTCGATTACTTAAGAAATCGATTAGATCTAAAAGATCAATTAGGTATTAGGAGAAACCATGCAGCAGTGGATCAAGTTAGCCTCTGAGACAACAGGCGAAGAACACAACGTTCTTTTGCCTGCGATTTATGACATCGTCTGGGGTGGCCTGTCCTTTGTAATCATCTTGGTTTTATTTGCAAAGTTTGTAATGCCAGCAATGCGCGACATTACAGCGGCACGTACCGAGAAGATTGAAGGCGGACTAGCCCGCGCTGAACAGTCACAGGTTGAAGCAAGTGAAGTACTTGCTAAATACCGTGCTGCGTTAGCCGATGCCAATAAAGAGGCAAGCGATATCCGCGCAGCAGCATCAGCAGAACGTATTGCGATTATTGATGAAGCCAAGAAGTCAGCTGCAACTGCAGCGGCTGCAGTTAGCGCCCAGGCACAAACTGCACTTGAATCAGATCGCACACGTGTTGCAACTGAACTACGTCGTGACCTTGGGTTAGTTGCAACTGACCTAGCTTCACGCATCGTTGGTGAAGTGTTAACTGATGATGCCCGCGCAAAAGCAGTAGTAGAGCGTTTTGTTAACGATCTAGAAAAGTCGGCAGGTCGCTAATGGCAGCCATCGGTCAAGTAATCAACAAGCAGATCCAGGAAGCCGTTTCTGGAATCAGTGAAACTTCAGTTGGTAAAGAGCTTTTTGCTGTTGCCAACTTGCTCGAAGTTGAACCACGCTTGCGTCGTAACTTGGCTGATTCTGGTTTAAGCCAAAGCATCCGCGCCAACTTAGTTAAAGAAGTACTTGGTAGCAAAGTAAGCAGCCAAACAATTGACGCCGTGCAAAAGATTGCCTCCAGCCGCTGGTTTAAAGATTCCAGCTTGGTTGAAGCAATTGAAAGTGCTGGCGCGCTGGTTGTGCTTGCTGGAAGCGAAAAAGGTAAGTCAATTGATCGAGTTGAAGAAGAAATCTTCTACTTCGCTCGTCTAGTTGATCGCCAATCCGATCTACAGATGGCCCTTTCCGCATCAGCTATCTCAAGTGATGCCAAAGTTAAATTGGTTTCAGACCTCCTCTCGGGTCAGGCTCACGCCGATACCGTTACTTTGGTTGCGCAATACGTCGCCCACACCCGTGGTCGTCGTTTAAGCGTTGCACTTGATCAACTTTCTAACCTGGCTGCAGCTCGTCACGGAAAACTTGTGGCAACTGTAACTACTGCAATCTCGCTAGATTCCAAGCAGAAATCACGCATTAGTGATGCGCTTGGCAAGATCTACGGCCAAGAAGTTGTTATCGATGCAGTGGTTAATCCTGCTGTTATCGGTGGCGTACTTGTGCAGGTTGGTGACGATGTCATCGACGGCACAATCTCAACTCGAATTCAAACTGCAACACGTCAATTCCAGGCGTAGAGCAAAAAACTTAAGAACCAAAAAAGAAAGCAGGACATCATGACGGAATTATCGATTCGTCCCGAAGAGATCCGGGATGCGATCGCCCGTACTGTGGAGTCATTCGCGCCAGCTAATGCTCGCGAAGAAGTAGGCCGCGTAAGTGAAACCGGTGACGGTATTGCTCGCGTTGAAGGTCTGCACTCAGCTATGACTAACGAACTACTTGAGTTTGAAGGCGGACTACTTGGTCTTGCATTAAACCTTGACGTTCGCGAAATCGGTGCGGTACTTCTTGGAGATGGCTCAGGTGTGGAAGAAGGTCAGAGCGTTAAGCGCACTGGCGAAATTCTTTCAGTGCCAGTTGGCGATGGTTTCTTAGGTCGCGTAGTTGACCCACTAGGTAACCCAATCGATGGTCTTGGTCCAATCAAGGCTGACGGTCGTCGCGCACTTGAACTTCAGGCACCAACTGTTGTTCAGCGCCAACCAGTTAAAGAACCAATGCAAACAGGCATCAAAGCTATTGATGCGATGACAGCTATTGGTCGTGGACAGCGTCAGCTAATCATTGGTGACCGCCAAACAGGTAAGACTGCAGTTGCAATCGACACAATTCTTAACCAGCGTGAAAACTGGAAGAGTGGCGATCCAAAGAAGCAGGTTAAGTGTATTTACGTTGCAGTTGGCCAAAAAGGTTCAACAATCGCATCTGTAAAGGGCGCACTTGAAGAGTACGGCGCAATGGAATACACAACTATCGTTGCTGCTCCAGCTTCTGACCCAGCAGGTTTCAAGTACCTAGCTCCGTACACCGGTTCTGCCATTGGTCAGCACTGGATGTACAACGGTCAACATGTCCTAATCATTTTTGATGATCTTTCAAAGCAAGCTGAGGCATACCGCGCGGTATCACTGTTGCTTCGTCGTCCGCCAGGCCGCGAGGCTTACCCAGGTGATGTTTTTTACTTACACTCACGTTTGCTAGAGCGTTGTGCAAAGCTTTCAGACGAACTTGGCGCCGGTTCAATGACTGGTCTTCCAATCATTGAAACCAAAGCCAATGACGTATCTGCATACATTCCGACAAACGTAATTTCGATTACTGACGGACAGTGCTTCCTTGAATCAGACCTTTTCAACTCTGGTGTTCGCCCAGCGATAAACGTAGGTATTTCGGTATCTCGCGTTGGTGGTTCAGCACAGCCAAAGGCAATGAAGAAGGTTGCTGGACGTCTTCGTCTTGATCTAGCGCAGTACCGCGAACTTGAAGCTTTCGCAGCTTTTGGTTCTGACCTGGATGCTGCTTCAAAAGCACAGCTAGAACGTGGCGCTCGCTTAGTTGAACTTCTAAAGCAGCCGCAATACCAACCACAAGCTATGGAACGCGAAGTAGTTTCAGTTTGGGCTGGTACAACAGGTCAACTAGATGATGTCCCAGTTGAAGACATTCGTCGTTTTGATGCTGACTTCCTTGATTTTGTTTCTCGCAACCACGGGGATATCTTCACAACAGTTCGTGACACCACAGATTTCTCAGATGAAATCTTGGCTCGTCTTGGAAAACTAATTGGCGAATTCAAGAAGCAATTCATTACAACTGCTGGTCATCCACTAATCAATGACGCTGCTGTTGAAGCACTTGCTGAAGATGAAATCGACCCAACTCAGATTGTGAAAGTTAAGGCATAAGTGGGCGCTCAGTTAAGGGTTTACCGACGACGGATTAAGTCCGTTCAGGCAACCAAGAAGATCACGAAGGCAATGGAACTCATTGCATCTTCGCGTATTGTCAAAGCGCAGCAGCGCGTTGACGCTTCTTTGCCATACTCCCTTGAACTTCAACGCGCCATTTCAGCTGCAGTTTCAAATAGCAATAGTAAGCATCCGCTATTTACTGCAACTGAAAATCGCAAGCGCGCAGCAGTTATTTTGATTACTGCTGACCGTGGTCTTGCTGGCGCTTATTCATCAGCCATCATCAAAGAGGGCGAAGCACTAAACACAATGCTTAAAGATGAAGGCGTTGAAGCAAAGCACTACTTAGTTGGTCGCAAATCTGTTGGTTTCTATAAATTCCGCGAACGGCCAATTGCCGCGTCTTGGACTGGGTTTACCGATCAACCAACTTATGAAAATGCTAAAGAAATTGCCGATGCAGTTCTTGAAGCATTTAAGAGTGAGACTGAAAACGGTGGGGTAGATGAGATTCACCTTGTTTACACCCACTTCCTAAACATGGCAGTTCAAGAAGTTCGAGTTAAGCGAATTTTGCCGGTTGAAGTTATTGAAGTCTCAGAAGCCGAAGCTGCAGTGAAATTAGAAACTAAAGCTTTCCCACTTTACGATTTCGAGCCAAGCGCTGAAGCTGTGCTCGATGCACTTCTACCTCGTTACATCGAGAACGTTGTGTACACATCACTATTGCTAGCAGCTGCTAGCGAGCACGCCGCTCGTCGTCGCGCTATGAAATCAGCATCTGACAATGCTGAAGAACTAATCCGCACACTTGCTCGTCAGGCTAACCAGGCCCGTCAAGCTGAAATCACCCAAGAGATTAGTGAGATCGTCGGCGGCGCTGACGCACTATCCTCTGCATCAAAAGGGAGCTAAAAAGAAATGACCGCAACTACAACTTCTGTTGGCCGCGTAGCCCGCGTTACCGGTCCAGTTGTCGACGTCGAATTTCCAGTCGAGGCAATGCCAGGCCTATACAACGCCTTGCATGTTGACGTGGACTTTGGATCAGGTGACAAGCGCTTACTAACTCTTGAAGTTGCCCAGCACATTGGCGACAACATGGTGCGCGCCATCTCGATGCAGCCAACTGACGGTTTAGTGCGTGGCGCTGAAGTTCGCGACACTGGAGACTCAATCACAGTTCCCGTTGGTGATGTGACTAAGAGCCACGTGTGGAACACACTTGGCAAGCCACTAGACGTTGAAGAATCATCGCTTCAGATCAAAGAACGCTGGGGTATTCACCGTCAAGCTCCTACGTTTGATCAACTTGAATCAAAGACCGAAGTTTTCTGGACAGGTATCAAAGTCATTGACCTTCTTACTCCATACGTAAAGGGTGGAAAGATCGGTCTATTCGGTGGTGCTGGTGTTGGTAAGACTGTTCTTATCCAGGAAATGATCACCCGTGTAGCTAAGAACTTCGGTGGTGTGTCAGTGTTCGCAGGCGTTGGTGAACGTACTCGTGAAGGTAATGACTTATTTCTTGAAATGACTGAATCAGGCGTTATCAATGACACCGCCCTAGTATTCGGTCAGATGGACGAACCGCCAGGCACCCGTCTTCGCGTTGCTCTTTCAGCGCTAACTATGGCTGAGTACTTCCGCGATGTTCAAAAGCAAGACGTGCTTCTATTCATCGACAACATCTTCCGTTTCACTCAGGCTGGCTCTGAAGTTTCAACTCTTCTTGGTCGTATGCCATCGGCTGTGGGCTACCAGCCAACACTTGCTGATGAAATGGGTGTACTACAGGAACGTATTACCTCAACCCGTGGTCACTCAATCACCTCACTACAGGCGATTTACGTACCAGCGGATGACTTAACTGACCCAGCCCCAGCAACAACATTCGCGCACTTAGATGCAACAACTGTTTTGTCTCGTCCGATCTCAGAAAAAGGTATTTACCCAGCTGTGGATCCACTTGACTCAACTTCACGCATTCTTGATGCCCGTTACGTTGGTGCAGAGCACTACGCAGTGGCTGCCCGCGTTAAGGAAATCTTGCAGCGCAATAAAGAACTTCAAGACATCATCGCAATCCTTGGTATCGATGAACTTTCTGAAGAAGACAAGATCCTAGTAAACCGCGCTCGTCGTATCGAACGTTTCTTGTCACAGAACATGTTCGTAGCTGAAGCATTCACTGGCCAGAAGGGCTCCTTCGTACCAGTTGAAGAAACAGTTTCCTCATTCAAGAAGCTAACTGAAGGTGAATACGATCACCTGCCAGAACAAGCATTCTTCATGTGTGGTGGCATTGACGATGTTGAAGCCAACGCTAAGAAACTAAAGGGCTAATTTAGATGGCAAACTTGAACGTAGCCGTAGTTTCAGTTGATCGCAATATCTGGTCAGGTGAAGCTAAGTCACTAATCGCTAAAACAACTGAAGGTGAAATTGGCATTCTTGCCGGTCACGAACCGTTGCTTTCGCTTTTAGTTGATGGCGTTGTTCGCGTTGAAGGAACCGATGGAGACAAAATTCAGGTTTCAATCAGTGGTGGATTCCTTGCTGTTGATAACAACAGCGTGCGCGTTCTAGCCGAAGATGCCGAAGTTCTGTAAATAGATCCAAACAAAAAACCCGCCTAAATTAGGCGGGTTTTTTGTTTAATTGCCCATAATTCTTTGCAGGTTGTCGGTCATAAATTTATTAATTGAGGCAATGTGCCTATCTGATGCTTCCCAGGCACGTTCGGCATCCCCAGATGCTATCGCCTCGTAAAGTGCTTGATGTTCAAGGTGATGTGGCGTAGTTTCGCTTTCATTTTCAACATCCAAAAGAACATAAATTTGCATAGATTCGTGCTCGATTTCAGCAGTTCCGCGAATCAATCTCACGGATTTAGTCGCCTCAGCTATTGCGGTATGAAAAGCATTATCTGCTAGCCAGTGGCGGGCAGTGTTACTTGAATCTGAAATACAAACGTCTAGATGTTTCTTGATTTTTGATAATTGATTTTCATCGACGCGTTCTGCCGCAAGAACTGCAGATTGATTTTCAATAGCAGTCTGATAATCAATTAATTCTCGAACATCCTGAAGAGTTGGCATTGTCTCTTGGCTTCTTCTAAATTGTGGAATAGGCGCTTGAGCTACAAAAGAGCCACCATTTCGACCTCGAACTGTTTCGATATATCCAAGGTCACGCAACATAGAAAGCGCTTGGCGAAGTGTCATCTGAGCTACATTTAATTGAGCAGCTAACTCAGCTTCAACTGGCAGTTGGTCACCAGGTTTTAGAACTCCAGAAATAATCGCTTGGCTTAGTCTGCGGATAACCAAGTCTGTGGCTTTGTCGGCATCAATAGGGCTTAACAAAGCTTCTCTTGTGAGTAGCAACATCCCTTACGCCTCCCAGAATTCTAGTCATTCCTATTCTGTCTGGGAACACTGACAATTTAAAGAGATATTTTAAATATTTTAAGAATGTTGCGAAAAAGTGATAGCCAGATTTTCAGGCAAAGTCAGCCTGATTTATGCCACTTAACGTACTGTAAATGCTGCGCCTTCAATTGGGCCACTTGGAGTTGTCACATAAACCCTATAGGTTCCGGCAGATTTTACTTTTACAGTAACCGCAGATTTTGATGCAGCGCTGTAAACAGTTTTCCAAACCTTTGTTTTCACATTTTTATATTTGGTTTTCCCTGCTTTTTGGTAGGCAACTTTAACGGTGCCATTTGTGTAAATTTGCAACGCCGTCCTACTTCCTGCAGGAACACTTAGGTTAATGGCAACTGTGCGCTTCTTGACCACATTGGCAGCAACACTTCCACTAGCTTGCGCTGGGGCAGCAGCGACTGATCCGCCACCACCACCGGAAGCGGGGGCTGGTGCTGGGGCAGCTGGCGGATCACTAATTGCAATCGTCACGGTACTTGTTGCAGTTTTACCTCCACCAGTTGCAGTGACTGTAAACGAAGTAGAGGCCATACTGCTAGCAGGTGTTCCTGAAATCACACCAGTTGAGGTGTTTAGCGATAGACCACTTGGCAATGCCGAGCTAATTGAATATGTCGGGGTAAATCCGAAATTTCGATAAGTAAATGCAGTTGTATTTGAAATGGCACTTCCGGAAGTTCCAGAAATCGATTGTGTTGCTGGGGTGATTTCTGCATTTATGGAAGTCGAAGTGTAGGTATTCCATCCATTCGAGGGCTGCTGAATGAATTTGGTGGTGTCACCTGAGAAACCTGAAGAGATTACGTTATTAAGAGCAGAGCTATCAATATTTGCCCATACTTGTGCAGGAGTTAACGTACTGTTCTCACTTAGCATGTTTGCCACTACGCCAGCTACGAGCGGGGAAGCCATTGAGGTTCCCGACTTATATGAATATCCAGAAACTGAGCCATAGTCAGCTGAATAAATGTCCAAGCCTGGAGCATAAATGTCTGTGCATGTTCCGTAATTGGAAAAATATGAATCATCCACATAAGTTGTGACTTGATGATCGGTAAGTCCACGACCTGCCGAATTTACTGTAATTGCATTTGAAGCCTGGGCTGGGGTGTAGTTACACGCATCTTCTTTTTGCCTAAATGATCCATTCGGGTTTTGTGAACCATTTCCTGATGCAATGACAACAACTACGCCGTGATCGATTAACGCCTGAACTAGTGCAAGGGTTGAATTTATTGTGCCTGAAGTTCCAAGGCTCATATTCACAACTGCTGGATGTTGGTGATTATCAAGTATCCATTGCAGAGCCTGATCGGTCCATGATACTTGCCCAGTTCCATCGCAGCGCAAAACTCGAAGCGGGATTAAATTAACGCTTTTTGCTACACCAGTTGTATTTCCACCAGCGATTCCAGCTACGTGGGTGCCATGACCATTACAGTCTGTGGTTCCTTGACCGTCACCAACAAAGTCTGCACCAGTTGAAACACGCGATACTCCACCAACTAAAAACTCATTGTGATTTGCAACAATTCCAGAATCGACGATGTAAACATTTACACCGGCTCCATCACTTGAGTAGGTGTAGGTGTTATTGCGCGTACCAGAATCAAGAAGGTCAAGACCCCAAAGACCAAGAGGCGTAGTCACGTCCTGTGTTTCAAACGCATACATAGTTGCATTTGGATCAGCAGTTGCTACAGCTGAGGTTCCTTCAAGGCGTGAGGCTATTTCCTTGGCCTGATCAAGTGAGATCGCTTGATCAAAATTAATAGTTCGGTAGCCAGAGCCAATGTTTTCACCGACTGTGTAATCAATCGAATTAGTTAAAGAATCTGTCCCATTTGGGTCACCGGAAGCATCAGTTATTGCTACACCCGGCTCGTATTTAACAATTAAGGAATCAACAAGTTCAGTTGATGCAGGTAAGTCATTTGCAGTTGCTGGTACTGAAAATCCAGCCAAGACCGTGGATGAGGCAATTAAGAAGGCAACAAGCGAGCGCCTAACTTTATTGTCCATCCGAGACCTTTTCACAGTATTTATAACCAAATTTTACCCCACGAAATTTCACCTGAGTTTGCCTTAAATAGCCCCCATGCTTGGCTCAAACTTGTTTTCTGACACCATAAGAGCGTGACTCGCGCATTACTTATAGATACCGATCCGGGCATTGATGATGCCGTAGCTATCGCCCTTGCATTGGCAGTTCCTGATGTTGAGGTAATTGGTATTTCAACCGTCGGTGGCAATACAGGCTTGCAGCACACAACTCGTAATGCATTAAGACTTCTTGAGTTCTTGGGACGAACTGATATTCCGGTTGCCTCGGGATATGACACCCCATACAAACGCCCAAAGAAACTTGAGGCAGCAACTGCAGTGCATGGCTCTGACGGTTTTGCTGGGGTCGATCTACCAGAACCCACAACGCAAGTTGTTTCCACGAACTCTTCAGATTTTCTAGCGCAAAAAATTCGCGAATCGAAAAATCCAGTCACGTTAGTTGCGATCGGTCCACTAACCAACATTGCACATCTATTAGATGCCCATCCTGATGTAGTCGATTTGATTGATCGATTTGTAATTATGGGGGGAGCGGCGCGAGGTGGAAATGTCACACCATGTGCTGAGTTCAATATTTGGCATGATCCAGAAGCTGCAAAGAGAGTTTTTGCCTCTGGCCTTGAAGTTGTAATGGTTGGTTTAGATGCCACTCATAAAACTAAGACATATGAACAATTGTGGAATTGGCTTGGCGAAGCCGGAAAATTTGGATCGGTTTTCAAAACCATGCTAGATGCTTACACAGATTTCTATAGTTCGTTTTATGGCGAACGCATGACCCATCAACATGATGCACTCGCAGTTGCCGAAGCGATCTGGCCAGGAATGATGGAGCAATCACCAGCGCTCATTGATGTTGAATGTGAAAGCAATTTAACTTTGGGTATGACGGTTGCAGACCTAGGAATGCGACAGGGTCAAAAACCAAATGCGTTGGTTGCGTGGGGCTTAGATAGCGACCTATTTCATAATCGCTTGATGGATGCCCTTAAAAATCTGGCAAATTCCAT
>JBEGTB010000054.1:0-6686 GCA_041179585.1 Actinomycetota bacterium | reverse complement strand
CAACGATTGATGATCGTGGCCTTGAAGTTATTGATCCTGTTGCTGATGCTCCAGAAGAAGTTGCCGAAACCACTGTTACCGCCGTAACGCTTGTGGCTGCGGTAACTGCTGCAGCTAGCGCCGCAACCGCCGTTGCCGCTGCCGCCGGAGCTGCAGCAAGTGCTGGAGCTGCCGCGGCTGCTGGTGGCGCTGCAGGTTCAGCGGCTGGTGGATCTTCAGGTGGCGGGTCCTCTTCAGGTGGCGCTCGATCAAGTGGCGGTTCAACTTCTAGTGGATCAAGTTCATCTGGTTCTTCAAGCTCTTCAGGATCAGCCGGTGGCAATGATCCAAATAGTGAAGAAGAAGGTGAAGGCAGTGTTGCCAACATTGACTTTGATCACTCTGGTTTGGAATTAGCAACTGTTGCCTGGGGTGATGGCCTACGAATCTGGCGTTATTACATCGCAACTTTGCTAGATAAATTCAGTCATGACGCAACTATTAAAACTGCGCCAGTGACACCACTTATTTCAAAACTTATTTCTGATGGCGCTTACTTACGTTCAATGTTTGGTGTCTTAGCTGCACTACTACCTGCATTCGGTATTGCTCTTGGCCTAATTGGTTTAACTCAAACTGGTGGTCAAGTCTTGCCACCGTCAGCACTTGTTGTCACGTTGATTGCAGCAATTGGTGTCTTTGATGCCATGGCTGGCTTTTTGGCGATGACAGTTTTCTCAGTGGGATTAGCGATCACAACAGGCTTAGGCAGCGCAGCGGATATTCGGATGATGCTTGGTCTTTTCATTGTTGGCTTTGGTCCAGCACTACTTGCTGGCGCTTTCCGCGGAATTAGAAAACCTGCATCAAATTCAAGCCATGAGTGGTGGGAGCGAATAGTTGACTTAGCTGTTGCACCGTTCTTAGGTGGCTGGGCAATGCAAGGAATGGTTGGCGCACTTCCTGCACTTGCTGGCGTGAAGTTACCGCTTGCTGATAGCGCGAACACTATCGCTCTTGTCGTTGCCGGTTCACTTATCGTTCGCGTAATTCTTGAAGAACTAACAGCGCAACTTTTCCCAAGTCGCCTTAACTTCATTCATCCAACAGATGTTCCTGCGCCACATAACCTCCAAAAAGTAATTGCCCTTGCGATGCGCGCCGCCATCTTCTGGTTTGTTGCCGGAGCTTTCATTGGAACTAGCTGGCATTTACACGTTGGTACATTCCTATTTATTTTCCCTAGTTACCTTGGACTACTTCAGGATCGATTCCCGAACTATCCAAAGCTTTATCAATTGCTTCCAGCAGGTCTTCCAGGTCTTGCTTTCACACTATTAGTTGCCTCTTACTCACTTACTGGATTAACCGCAGTGCTAGGGGCAACGCCAGATCTGGCCAAGATCGCATTTGTGGTGCTGCCGATTCCATCTGTGATTCTTAGCATCCTTGGCATGCTTGGCCGAGAACCAGCGGAAGGTGACGTTCGTTGGTATCAGCGCCAGAACCTAACTTGGCTATATCGCATCGGCGGCATCGTCATGCTTGCCTACACAATGCGCCTAACTGGCATTATTTAGTCCATTTTTGCTTCGCTAGCTCTCATTATTTATACGAAGGTTTCAGGCTCGGGTTACAACCCAGCAAATAAGGTCTAACTGCAAATCATTTGGAAATAAGACTTTGCAAAACAGGGTTGGATAGAGGGAACACCTAAAAGGAGACCAAATGTCTTTGCCACCACTAGTTAGTGATGATGTTGACCTAAGCGTTGATGAGGTGCGCCGCTATAGCCGCCACTTGATCATTCCTGATGTTGGCATGGCTGGGCAGAAACGCCTTAAGAACGCAAAAGTACTTTGTGTTGGCGCTGGCGGTCTTGGTTCACCAGCACTTATGTATTTAGCTGCTGCTGGTGTTGGCACTTTGGGCATTGTTGAATTCGACACTGTTGATGAATCAAATCTGCAGCGTCAAATTATTCATGGCCAAAGTGATGTCGGTCGCTCAAAAGCTGAAAGTGCTCGCGACAGCGTTAAAGAAATTAATCCTTACGTTCAAGTTAATTTGCATGAAATCCGTTTGGATTCATCAAATGTCATGGATCTGTTCTCGCAATACGACTTAATTGTTGATGGCACCGATAACTTTGCAACTCGTTACTTAGTTAATGACGCTTGTGTACTTTTGAATAAACCATACGTATGGGGTTCGATTTATCGTTTTGATGGTCAAGCATCTGTGTTCTGGTCAGAACATGGTCCTTGCTACCGCTGTTTATACCCAGAACCACCACCACCAGGAATGGTTCCTTCATGTGCTGAAGGTGGCGTACTTGGTGTGCTTTGTGCATCAATTGGTTCAATACAAGTAACTGAAGCGATCAAAGTTCTAACTGGCATTGGTGACCCACTTGTTGGCTCATTAATTGTTTATGACGCACTTGAAATGACTTACCGAAAGATCAAGGTTCGCAAGGATCCAAATTGTGCTATCTGTGGTGAAAATCCAACAGTAACTGCACTTATTGATTACGACGCATTTTGTGGTGCCGTTTCTGAAGCAGCAGCTGATGCAATCGTTGATTCAACGATTAGCGTTAAGCAACTTGATGACATGCTTAAGCAGCGTGAACGCGGTGAACGCGACTTTGTTTTGATCGATGTGCGCGAACCAGGTGAATACGAAATCGTAAACATCCCAGGTGCCGTGCTAATCCCGAAGAATGAATTCTTGATGGGTGATGCCCTAACCAAACTGCCACAAGACAAGCAAATTGTTCTGCACTGCAAAGCAGGTAGCCGCTCTGCTGAAGTTCTGGCTGCAGTTAAGGGTGCTGGGTTTAAAGACGCAATCCACGTTGGTGGTGGCGTTTTAGCTTGGGTCAATCAGATTGAGCCAAGCAAACCTACTTACTAGCCCGCCCAGGGAATAATTTCGCGTAGCGCTTTTTCTAGGCTTGAGTGAGCAACTTTTAGGTCGTAATCGACCTGAGAGCGTAGCCAATAGCCATCCGAGAGTCCAAAAAAGCGACACAAACGTAAGTCAGTATCAGCAGTAATACTTCGCTTTCCGTTGATAATGTCACCTATGCGCTGGGCAGGAACTTTGATTTCTTTAGCTAGACGATAACGAGTTATGCCCATCGGCAGCATAAAATCTTCCCAAAGTAGCTCACCCGGAGCAACAGGCACTAACTTCTTTGCTACTGGTTTTTTCTTTGCCTTCGTTCCCATAATTTTTCATTCCTGTTAGTGATAGTCGGTTATCTCCACTTCTGATGGACCGGATTGAGTCCAAATGAAGCAGATACGCCACTGGTCATTGATGCGAATACTGAATTGTCCTTCGCGAGTGCCTTTCAATTTTTCAAGCCGGTTACCAGGCGGAATTTCTAAATCCTTCAAAGTGCCAGCTATTTCTAGTTGATGGAGTTTTCGAGCTGCGATTCTTTCAACAGCAAAAAAGCGGGAAACCCGAAATCCTTGAGAAAGATTTTTGGTGTCCTTGTCCGCAAAAGAAAGGATCATTTCGAAATAGTAACGCAATACGTTACTAACGTCAAGCGTGACTATTTACTAAAGATCGCCAGTTCGCTGCAAGTTATTAAAGGCAAGCCAACCTGGAATTGTTGGGAACCAAAAAGTCCAGAAGCGGAATAAAAGTGTTGCCGAAACTGCAACGCCTGCATCAATTCCAGCTGTAGTTAAACCCGCAGCAAGGGCTGCTTCGATCGCACCTAAACCACCAGGAGTTGGCGCAGCTTGGCCAACGACAGACCCAGCTAAGTAAACAACGGCAACGGTTGCAATGTCTGCTTCGGGAACAAATGCTCTAACTGATGCATAAAGTGCTCCGCAATAAGCGATGTTAAGAACAATCACACCACCAATGCCTGTTGCAAGTTTTAATGGTTGGTTGGCAAGTGAAGTAAACCTTGGAACTACTTGGTTCAAAATTGGCTTCACTCTGTCGCCAATGAATTGGCGAATATTTGGAATCGACATCAAGAAGGTAATTGCAATTGCCAGTACCACAACACCCACAATTACAGTGCGTGATGGGCGGAAAGCAAGGTCACTGGATGTCCCGGCAATAATTGCCATTGTTAGTAAAAGTGCAATGTGACTGATAAACGCCATAACTTGAATAACTGCGATGCTCGCACCAGCCATGGCTGAATTGATTCTTTGTTTGGTTAAGTAACGAACATTAATTGCTACAGATCCAAGGGTTGGTGGCGCAACTAGAGTCGCAAAAGAAGCAGCCCACTGGGCTTGAAATGTTTTCCAAACATTCAATCGCTCTGGGATTACGCCGATCATATTTGCTGTGGCACATATATAAGTAAGTAGCGAAAATGCCATAGCAACGCCAACCCAGAGAAGGTCAGCGCTTTTGGCTAGGTCTATTAAATTCACCTTAGTTAACTGGCCAAGCAGTAAATATGCTGCAAGAGTTCCAGCTGCGATAGTTAATAAAGTACGAGGCTTAACTCTTTCAATATCTACTTCTTGGTTTGGTGCACCTTCTGGCAAAAGTTCAACTAATTGATTGCGCAGCTGTGAAAGTAGCTGTTTATTTTCTTTGAGTAATTCTCTAGTCGGATTAGAAAATGCCACTAATTGCAGGGCAGGCAATGCCTTAGTGATAGTTGCATCACCTAGCAGGTAACGAGCGGCATTAATGGCACGTTCAGTTGAGCTGCGTAGCGAAAGGGTCACTAGCGCTTCGGCAAGGTCAATTCGAAGTAATACATCGCTTGCTGCTATCGCACCATCTTCAAGATTTGAAAGGTAAATTTGACCATCTGCGCCAAGTACAAAACTTTCTGCGGTGAGCGCGCGATGGGCGATTTTCGCAGCATGAAGATCACGAACTATTTCCCAAGCACCAGCTAATTCAGCATCAGCAAGTTTGTGGTCGATTTCAGAAAATCTTCGACCCGGCAAGTGGTCAAATGCTAGAACTGCAGCATCTGGACCAACCTCAGCTGCTGAAAGTAAGTGAGGTGTGCGAATACCAGCTGATGACATTGCCCAACTATTTAACGCAATGCGTTCTAAGCGACGGCGCATAGAAGTTCCACTACCGCCTGAATCATCGCGCAAACGAATTGAGCGATAAATAGCGTGCGCAAGCCCAGCACCTTCTAAGTCGCGGTCCAGCACAACTAGGTCTAAGCGCTGTCCATCAAGTGTGCTGGCATCGTAACTTCGGCCCGCTTCAAGAACTTCTGCTGCGCGAAGTAACGAAAGTGGAAGGCCAACACCAGCCAACGTGTCAGCAATTTTTTCACCAGAAGGACGAGTGGTATCAGTACCGAGTAAGTAGCGAATTAATAAACCAACTGCCCAACCAGCAAGAATAGAAACAATTAATCCAGTTGTTGTAATACCACCACTGATGATGTCAGAAAGTGCAATCGAGCCAATAACAACACCTGAAATAAAGTTCCAGCGATGTCTAGACATTGTTCTGGCAACTGTGATTAGTGCAGCCAAACCGCCGAGCAAAATATTTAATGGAACTGCAACATTAGGATCTGTTGTTCCAGCAAATGCCAACAAAATTTTTGTTGAATCAAGTTTTACCAATGTCCAAGTGGCAACGGTCAGAATCATTGCGGTAATTAATAAACCGGCAAATGCTTCAAGCAGTTGCCTTGCTCGGCGCCTAATAAGTAAGTCAACGGCTGTTGCTGCAGGAAAAACCAAAGCGCCAAAACCTGAAACAAAACTTGCCAGAAGCAAAATAATGTTTGGCAATCGATTAGCCCCAGTAGATATGTCTTGGCCAATACCGGTTGCGGTTCCTTGGGCTAAGTAGGAAAGTAATCCAGCTATCAGGATTGAAATTATGGCTATGCCAAAGCGAGCCAAGTCACCAGGGCGGCGAAGCCGGCGCTCTAGAACGGCATCTTCGATCACCAGCGTTGAACTGTATGAACTCAAAGTGCACTGCCTATTGGGGACTTGCTGCAGATTCACCACAGCGGGGCTAATTTTCTAGTTTCCCTATTATCTCGAAGTTTTTAAGTGTCGATCGGCTCGTAGATTTGTCATGCCCTCATGGTGGAATAGTCCTAATGACCCGCCTAATTCTTGATTCCACGCCGCCGCTCAGTGCGAGCCAGGTTGCATTGGATCAAGACCAGCAAAAAGTTGTTAACCATCGACAAGGCGCGCTTCGCGTTTTAGCTGGCCCAGGCACAGGCAAAACCACAACCTTGGTTGAAGCCATGGCAGCAAGACTAACTGGCCCTGATGCGCTAACACCAGATCAAGTTCTTGGTTTAACTTTCGGCAGACGCGCCGCACTTGATTGGCGTGACCGCGTGACAGCCAAAGTTGGCGGCGGTCAAGTTCCAGCAATAAGTACTTTCCACTCATTTTGTTACGCGCTAGTAAGACAATTTCAATCTAGTGAAGATTATCTTTCACCTTTTAGATTGCTCTCGGGTCCTGAACAAGAAGCACGTTCGCGCCAATTATTTAGTAATTCAATCGCTGATGGAAATCTAACTTGGCCACAAGAACTTATGCCAGCTGTTGGCACCAGAGGTTTGGCTGAAGAAGTTCGAGCGGTAATGTCGCGCACTCGCTCGCACATGATGGAGCCAAGTGATTTAGTAAAACTTGGCAAGCAATCCAATAAAGAAACCTGGCAAGCCATCGGGAAATTCATGGACGAATATTTAGACGTCC
>JBEGTB010000053.1:0-2885 GCA_041179585.1 Actinomycetota bacterium | reverse complement strand
GCGCTTCCACAAGTGCGCGGCATAGGTGAAACTGGTTTGGATTACTTCCGAACGGATAAAGGTAAAGCAGCTGCTCAGCACATTTCTTTCCGAGCCCACATTGATATGGCTATTAAATATGGGAAGCCAGTGATCATTCATGATCGCGATGCTCACGAAGATGTGATCGACACATTACTTAATTACGGCGCACCGCAAACTGTTGTTTTCCATTGCTATTCAGGTGATGCGCAGATGGCAAAGATATGCGCGCAGCATGGTTGGTACATGTCGTTTGCAGGAACAGTAACTTTTAAGAATGCAACTAATCTGCACGAAGCAGTAAAAGTTGTGCCAGAAGATTTACTTCTAGTCGAAACTGATTCACCATTTTTAACACCGATGCCATATCGCGGACAACCAAATACTTCAGCACATGTTGCTTTAACAGTTCGCGAAATATCACGCCTTCGAGGGCAATCTGAAGAAGAAATTTGTAAATTAGTTTTTTCAAATGCCACAAGGGTTTTCGGCCCATTTTGACAAAATCCAATTTGCCTTAACCCATAGGTGTCGGGATATCTTAGAAGTCCGAACAAACTTCTCCCGAAAGTCGGTAGCTATGACACAACGTGGACGCCATCGTGCGCCTGGTCGTCATGCCCGGCCAAAAAATCGTCAAGCACCGTTAACTGCAATTTCAATTTCAGCAGTTTTGATTTTCGGTATTGCATTTAGCGAAAACGGTTATGCAGTTGAAACAACTCCAGTTGCAGTTGATGCTGCAGCGCTGCACCAAGATGAAACAACTTTCATTGATGTTAAAGATTTGGCGCCAATCTCAAAGAATGTAATTTCTGAAGAACTTATTCCATTTGAAGTTTCGGCAACGCAAGATCCAAACATTGCTGCTGGAACAAGAATTGTTAAACAAAAAGGTGAAGCTGGAACCGGTGTAATCGTTTACGCAGTTAAAGAAGTTAACGGCATCGAGGTAACTCGCACCGAAGTTTCTCGTTCAGTAAATCGGGAACCTATTGCTGAAGTTGTAGTCGAGGGAACTGGCGATCCAGTTGCTATTCGAAATGCTGAAATCCTTGCTGGTATCAATGTTCAATCAATTGCTGATGCAAAGAAATTTACTGAGCTATTTATTGCTTCAACTTATGGTTGGGGAAGTGAACAATTTGTTTGCATCGATTTACTTTTTGAAAAAGAAAGTAATTGGCGAGTTAACGCTGATAATCCAAACTCGAGTGCTTATGGCATCCCGCAAGCTCTTCCAGGTTCACGTATGGGTGAGATCGCAGATGACTGGCGCACAAACCCAGTTACCCAAATCAAGTGGGGCGCTCAATACATTGAAAAGCGTTACGGCACTCCTTGTGCGGCATGGAACAAAGCTTCCACCGTCGGTTGGTACTAAACCGTTTTTGAATGAGTGAAACTGTTTTATTAGGCGCTGCGCAAATTCGCCAGTTGGCTAAACAGTTAGACGTAACCCCAACAAAAAAACTTGGTCAAAACTTTGTAATTGATCCAAATACGGTTTCGCGCATTGCAAATGAAGCCCACTTAAACAAAGACGATGTCGTTTTAGAAGTTGGACCAGGTTTAGGTTCATTAACTCTTGCGATGCTCGATAAAGTTTCCAAAGTTATCGCCATTGAAGTTGATCCAAGACTTGCCAGCGAGTTACCAAAAACTGTTGCTAAATTCGCCCCGAACATTGCTGATCGATTAATTGTGATCAATCAAGATGCGATGCAAATAACTGAACTTCCTGCAGCGCCAACAAAACTTGTAGCCAATCTTCCTTACAACATTTCAGTTCCGGTCGTTCTGCACTTGTTGCACCAGTTCCCAACAATTACTGAAGTACTAGTCATGGTCCAATTAGAAGTTGCCCAGCGCATGGCAGCTCTTCCGGGCAGCAAGATTTATGGTGTACCAAGTGTGAAGATCGCTTGGTATGGCAAATGTGAATTAGCTGGCAATGTTGGTCGCAATGTTTTCTGGCCAGCACCAAATGTTGATTCAGGATTAGTTCGAATTACTAAATCTACTGATCGTCAAGATGAAACATTGCGCCAGCGGCTATTTCAGATTGTTGATGGGGCATTTGGTCAACGTCGCAAGACTTTACGCTCTTCCTTGAGTAATTACTTCGGTTCGTCAGTAAAGGTCGATGAAGTTCTGGCAAAAGCTGGTGTTGCTAGTTCACTTCGTGGGGAACAATTGGATTTAAACCAATTCTTGGCAATAGCGAAAGCTGCAGGTGAATAACGTGATTGATGTTTCGCGTATTGAATCTGCAGAAGTTAGCGTTCGAGTTCCAGGAAAAGTAAATCTATTTTTGGGTGTTGGACCAAGAGAATTTACTGGTTACCACGAATTAGCCACCGTATTTCAAGCGGTAAGTATTTTTGATGAAATCACAGTTAGTCCAGCCGAAACTTTATCGATCACTGGTTCAGGTAAATACGGGCATTTAGTACCAACCGATGAAACTAACTTGGCTTGGAAAGCAGCGCAACTAGTTGCTAAAGCGTGCGGTGAAGAACCGAACTTATTAATCAACATTGATAAATCAATTCCAGTTGCAGCAGGAATGGCAGGTGGCAGCGCAGATGCCGCTGGAGCTTTAGTTGCCTGTGATGCGTATTTTGGAGCTGGCATTCCACGGGATGAATTAGATGCCATGGCAGCGATGCTTGGTTCAGATGTGCCTTTTACTTTGCATGGCGGATGTGCTCTTGGAAGTGGTCGAGGTGACGTGCTGTCGCCAGTGATCACCAGAGGTTCATTTCATTGGGTGTTTGCAACATTTAATGAAGGTCTTTCAACTGCGATGATTTATGAGCGCACGGATGAAATGCGTGGGCTAGATTTTTCAAAAGTGCCTG
>JBEGTB010000052.1:0-2919 GCA_041179585.1 Actinomycetota bacterium | reverse complement strand
TTCCAACTGAAACTTTCATTAAAAGCCTGGTAATTAAATCCTGCTCTTCGAAAGTGAACTCTTTCATAAATGCAAGCTCTGCTCGAGGTTTGCCAAAAAATGTTTTTGGTTGGAAATACTGTCCACGACGAATAACAATGGATGTATCAATTAAGTCTTGAGCGCAGTCAACTGCCAAATCGCAGCCTGAGTTACCAGCTCCAACAACTAATACTTTGCCTTCAACTTCTTTTGTGTTCTTGTATTGGCCTGAGTGAATTTGCTTTCCAGTGAATTCACCTGGAAAATTTGGAACTTTACTATCCCACAAATGACCGTTAGCAATAAATACGCCATCGTATTGTTTAGTTTTGCCATCACTTGTGGTTACTTCCCAGCCATTTGATCCAGGAAGTCCATCACCAGAAAGTGGTTTAACTGACTTAACTTCGGTATTAAAAGTTATTTTTTCAAACAATCCAAAATGCTCGGCGTACATATTGAAGTACTTAAGCATTAGATCTTTCGATGGAAATAGTGGGTAATCTTCTGGCATTGGCCAGTGGTCATACCCAGTTACATTCTTCGAAGTGATTAAGTGCAAGAAGTCATAGTCAGTGTTCCAGTGGCCACCAACTTTGTCTGATTTTTCAAAACAATCAACTTCGTAGCCTTCATCAAGCAACATTTTTAGCGCTGGTAAACCTGCAGCACCGGCCCCGATTACACAGTACTTACTCATTACTTGGCCTTTCCATTTTTGGATTCGAATACATGACGCATTAGCGGTCGATCAAAAAGCTCATTTAGGTCATCTGATGACATGCCTTTGGTGAATTCGGCCACCGATTTACGAATGTGATCCACCCAAAGTTCCACTGCTTTTTCAGAATTAGCCTTGGCAATTTGGGCCAAAAGCTTGGTGTGACGACTAACTAAATTCTCGTGATCTGATTCGTCATATTTAATATCAAGTGCTTGAACACACACTCGAATATCAACCGCTGATTTCTCCATTGCTTCAGTGATTCTTGGCAGTCCACTTAGAGCAACTAATTCATTTTGGAAAAGTAGATCTGCCTGGATCATTCGAGTGTTACTTTGGCGAACCTTGCGATCATTCATTTTTTCAAGCAAAGCCTGAGCCTGTTCAAGGTCAACATCTGATTCAGAAGATGTGCGAGCTAGTTGGTCAATGGCAATTGCACCTAGTGACATACGAATTGCATAAACCTCAAGAACATCGTCCATGTTTGGCGTGCTAACCACAGCGCCTTTATTTTTGCGAAGTTCGGCTAAGCCTTCAGCAGCCAGGATTCGGATTGCTTCACGGATTGGCCCGCGAGAGATTTCGTACTGCTCAGCAAGTTCTTGTTCAACAAGGCGTGAACCTGGTTTTAACTGGCCTTCAAGGATTGCTTGGCGCAAGCTGTCGGCTAGTAGCTGCGCAGTTGATTCTTGTGGAAGAACGTTTGTGTTAAAACTCATCGCATTACATCCGCACCGCTGATGACAATTGTTTCGCCGTCAACAAATCCAGATTTACTTGAATCGGTTAACAAGAAAACCCATTCAGCAATTTCTTCTGGTTGAGCTACGCGACCGATTGGAATTGATTTGGCAGCCTCGTCCATGCGCCCAGTTGCTGCATTACCTGGGGTTGCAACCCAACCAGGGGCAATGCCATTTACCCGAATACCTTTAGGTGCAAGTTCTAGTGCAAGTGATTTAGTCAACATCACCACAGCTGACTTTGAAGCACCATAAAGTAACTGTCCTCGAGAAACAGTGAATCCATCAACAGATGCGAACATCACAACTGCAGATCCTTTTTTCATATAAGGAACAGCTGCTGCTGTTACGTTTAAAACACCAAGAACGTTTACATCAAAAATCAATCTGAAATTTTCTTCAGTAAATGTTTCTAAAGTTGTTGGAGGGTAAACACCTGCGATATTTGCCACAGCGTGAATCTCATTACCGATTGATGGCATTAATTCAGCAAGTAGCTTTTCTAGATCCGCGCGCTTTCTTACATCAACAGTTAGCCAATGCAAGTTCGGATTCGATAGCCCTGGGTTTGCGGCAACATCGGTTGCAATCACGGTCCAACCGCGATCTAAATAAAGTTCGGCTGTACTTCGCCCCATGCCACTGCCAGCACCAGTAATTAAAGCTACAGACATTACCCGTCCCCTTCAGATTGTAAACAATTTACTATCTGAAGAGTAAGCCAATCTAGGCCCTAGTGCAAGCAGTTTTTGTCCAAAAGTTCGTCAGAAAAATGCCTTTTTGTTAAAGTTCTAAACCTTTTGGCCAGGTATCAGATAGCTGATAGCCATTTTGATAAGGATCGGTTGGATCAAGGACCAATGTGGTTAAGTCAGTAATCCATGCTTGGCCTGCAATCGATGGAATGATCGCATCTTTATCGCCAACTTTTGTCGTTGATTCAATTTTGCATTCAAAAGTTGAGTCAATGATTGATTTGTGAATAAAGGTCTCTCCAACTTTGAGCTCGCCACGGGCATGCATAACTGCCATTCGTGCTGAAGTTCCCGTACCGCATGGTGATCGGTCACAGCGGCCAGGAGAAACCACAACAGTATTTTTTGCGGTAACTACATCACCTTGACGAGTTGGCGGCAAAGTAAATTCAACAATCGTGATTCCAGGGAAGCCAGGATTTTCAGGATGGACAACTTTAATTTGCTCGGCAGCTGCAATTTTAATTTTTTCACCAAGGTTGCATATGTCTCGCGCTTCATCCGGAGTAACTGCGAAACCAAAATCACGGGCATCCATAATGCCATAGGTCATGCCGCCCCAGGCAACATCCATGCGAACTGTGCCGACACCTTCGACTTCAACATGAGCATCAAGTTCATAAACAAACGCAGGTTGATTGGTGAACTTAGCTTTTGTAACTTTGCCATCTTT
>JBEGTB010000051.1:0-15555 GCA_041179585.1 Actinomycetota bacterium | reverse complement strand
GTTACAAGTTTGCGCTCCTGGGCAAGGCCATTAACGGTCATTGAAGAAGAATCTGTTGCAGTCATGTTTGTAATGTTAGACCTAAGGCCGATTCCAGTTAAACCCACATCGCCCACGCAATTTAGGGGGCAGGCTGACTTTGGTGGCTATATAAATAAGGCGTAGCGTAGGGCTATGACTTCAGCACATCCTTTTTGGTTAGCCGGGACCGCTGCAACCAGCGGAAACCTTGAAAACGTTATTCATCCAGGTGATGGACAAGTTGTTGGGCAGTATCACATCCCAACTAAAGACCAGGTGGAACAAGCAGTTTCTGCCGCCTGGAATGTACGCCATGAATTTGCTAGAACCACAGCAGCCCAGCGCGCTGAAGCCCTAATGCATATCTCAAAGCGTTTAGCTGAACGCGTTGATGAAATTGCAAAATTAATCGTTGAAGAAAATGGCAAGCCCCTTCTATGGGCAAAAGCTGAAGCTGGTCGTGCGACAACTGTATTTCGTTGGGCCGCTGAAGAAGTTCGTCGCTTCTCAGGAGAGATTCAAAGATTAGACACTGAGGCAGCAGCCGCTGGTCGCATGGCGATTATTCGCCGCTTCCCACATGGTCCAGTACTTGGTATTTCACCATTTAACTTCCCGATGAATCTTGTTGCGCACAAAGTTGCTCCAGCAATTGCCGTTGGCGCGCCAATCATTATTAAGCCTGCTCCAAGCACACCACTTAGCGCATTACTACTTGGTGAAATTCTTGCTGAAGCAGATCTGCCAAAAGGTTCATGGTCAATTCTTCCGATTGCAAATGCAGATGCACCAGCACTTGTTGCAGATCCTCGTCTTCCAGTTGTGTCATTCACTGGTTCAGACAAAGTTGGTTACGAAATTCAAAAAGCAGTTCCAAACAAGCACATCACTCTTGAACTTGGCGGAAATGCTGCAGCGATTGTTAACGATGACTGGAATAGTGAAGCTGACCTAAATTGGGCAGCAACTCGCATTGCAACTTTTGCTAACTACCAAGCAGGGCAGTCATGTATTTCAGTGCAGCGCGTATTAATCCACGAAGATCTTTACGACAAGCTAACTGCAAAGATTGTGGAAACAGTTAGTGGTCTAAAAAATGGTGACCCACGCGATGAGAAAACTGTTGTTGGACCACTGATCAACGAAGCAGCCGCAATTCGTGTTGAAGAATGGGTTACCGAGGCTGTTGCTGCTGGCGCCAAAGTTCTAACTGGTGGCAAGCGCAACGGATCGTTCTATGACCCAACCGTTCTTGCTGATGTTCCGCTAACCGCAAGAGTTTCTTGTAATGAAGTATTTGGTCCAGTAATGCTGGTTCACAAAGTTAAATCTCTTGATGAAGGCATTGCCGTTGTTAATGATTCAATCTTTGGTCTTCAAACAGGTGTGTTCACTCATGACATCCAAAAGGCATTTCATGCTCATCGTGAACTTGAAGTTGGTGGCGTAATCATTGGTGATGTGCCAACATTCCGCTCAGATCAAATGCCTTACGGCGGCGTAAAGGCATCTGGCGTTGGCAAAGAGGGCTTACGTTATGCAATGCAAGATTTCACTCACGAACGAATTCTTGTTCTAAGTGGAATTGATCTTTAGTTCTAACTAAAAAACACATGCAACGTCGAGTCATCATCCTTGGGGCCACTGGCAGTATTGGTACCCAAGCACTTGATTTAGTTCGCAGCAATCCTGACAAATTCAAAGTTGTTGGTTTAAGTGCTGGTGGAAACAACATCGAAGCACTTGCTAAAAGCGCACTTGAATTTGGCGTTGAAGTAGTTGCAATTGCAAGTGGAAGCGCAGCCCAAGATTTCCAGATCGCTATTTATGCGCAGGCGAGTAAAAACGGTTACGCCGAAGGCTCGTTTGCAGTTCCAAAGTTACTCATCGGTCCAGATGCAGCATCGCAATTAGCCGCAATGTCATGTGATGTTGTGCTTAATGGCATAACAGGGGCAGTTGGTTTGGGTCCTACTGTCGCCGCCCTTAATGCTGGAACCACTTTGGCACTTGCCAACAAAGAATCACTTGTTATTGGCGGCAAGGCAGTTACCAAATTAGCTAAACCAGGTCAGATCGTTCCGGTTGATTCAGAGCACAGCGCACTGGCTCAAGCGCTTCTTGCTGGAACAAAAGCCGAAGTTAAGAAATTAATTCTGACTGCAAGTGGTGGACCATTCCGTGGCTACACCAAAGAACAGCTAGAACTTGTAACAGTTGAACAAGCTCTTTCTCATCCAACTTGGGCCATGGGACCTGTGGTCACAGTTAATTCATCGACCATGATGAATAAAGGTTTAGAAATTATTGAAGCCCACTTACTATTCGACATTCCGATGGAGCAAATCGAAGTTGTAGTTCACCCACAATCAGTTGTGCATTCGATGGTTGAGTTTGTCGATGGATCAACGATCGCTCAGGCAAGTCCACCGGATATGCATTTACCAATCGCTCTTGGTTTAAGTTGGCCAGATCGTTTGCCAAATAGTTCAACCCCATGCGATTGGTCAACAAGTACTAGTTGGACTTTCGAACCGGTTAATAATGAAATATTCCCAGCTGTGAACTTGGCTAAGAAAGTTGGCAGCAAAGCCGGAACTGCGCCAGCTGTAATGAACGCGGCAAACGAGGTGGCAGTCGATGCATTCCTTGAGGGATCACTTAAATACAGCCAAATAGTGCCAACAGTTTCGCAAATAGTGGAATCACATTTGGCATCCGGGTTTGTGTCAGACCAGGACCTTACTATTGAAGAAGTTATTAAAGCGGCCAATTGGGCAACTGAAGCAACCAACGCTTTATTGGCTAAGTAATCAGTAGTTAATAAATAAATAAAAAAGTACCTGCGGGAGATTTCTAAGTGGATCAATTAATTGGAATTTTAGTTTTTGCTTTTGGCATTCTGTTTTCCATTGGTTTGCACGAAATTGGTCACTTACTGCCAGCAAAGAAGTTTGGCGTTCGGGTACCTACTTACATGATTGGATTTGGCCCAACACTTTGGTCAAAAGTTAAAGGCGATACAACCTACGGAATCAAACTTCTTCCAATGGGTGGGTACATCCGAATGATCGGCATGTACCCACCAAATCCAAAAGGTGAAGTAAAGCAAGAAAATCTTGGTCGAATGGGCAACTTGATTGAAGAAGCCAGACAAGATGCACTTGCAGAAATTTCTGATGAAGATGCAAATCGCGTTTTCTACAAACTTTCAGTGCCAAAGAAATTAACTGTGATGTTCGGCGGGCCATTTATGAACTTGGTTATCGCAACAGTTCTTTTCTTTGTGACGCTTTCCGGAATTGGTTTTTCAGCGCCCACTACAACACTTGATTCAGTATTGGCATGTGTGCCAACTTCGAGTAATCAAAGTGGGATTGCTTCAACCGATGGTTCTTGTGGTGACAGCGTTGCAGGTGGCGCAGTTGCTGCTGGAATTAAAGCAGGAGACAAGATCGTAAGTGTTGCTGGAATTCCAATTAACGATTGGGAGGACTTAGCGATTGCACTTAAAGGTAAAGCTGGTCAGAGTGTTCCGATTGTGATTGACCGAAACGGATCGCGAATTACTTTTAATCCAACTATTGGTTCAATTACCGAAAGTGGCGAAACCAGATCATTCTTAGGCGTAATGCCAAAACTTGAAATGGAAACTATGCCAGTCACCCAAGTTCCTGGTGAGATGTGGAATGTGACCGTGGCATCGGTTGAAGGGTTACTAAGTTTCCCAAAGCAAGTTTTTAATCTGGGCCAAACTTTAGTTAACGAAGAACCACGTGACGCCAATGGCCCAGTAAGTGTCATTGGTGTTGGTCGAATTAGTGGACAGTTAACTGCAGCTGATGCGATTAGCAACCTTGACAAAATTTCAATACTTTTGATGTTGCTTGCTTCACTTAACTTGTTCTTATTCCTATTTAATTTGGTGCCGATTTTGCCGCTAGATGGTGGCCATATTGCTGGTGCGCTTTACGAAGGGCTTCGAAAGAGTTTTGCCAAATTAACCGGTAAGCCAAATCCTGGCCCGGTTGATACGGCAAGGATGCTTCCGGTTGCCTACATCGCGACCTTATTTATATTGGCGATGTCACTGGTAGTGATGCTGGCAGACATTATTAAGCCACTAATCATTTTTTAGCCTGGTCGCAGCTAGAGCTAATTCGTACCCGATAATAGAGATATGTCGATTAACTTGGGCTTGCCGGCGTTGCCGCCACCAGTTCTTGCGCCACGTCGCAAGAGTCGAAAAATAGTTTTAAAGCACCACAGTCATCCAGTTGAAATTGGCGGAGACGCACCAATCAGTGTTCAGTCAATGGCAACAACTTTGACTGCTGATGTGAACTCAACTTTGCAGCAGATTGCTGAATTAACCGCATCAGGTTGCCAGATCGTTCGCGTGGCCGTACCAAGTCAAGATGACGCTGATGCGCTTTCGCAAATTGCAAAGAAAAGCGGCATTCCAGTTATTGCTGACATTCACTTTCAACCAAAATATGTTTTCGCAGCAATTGATGCTGGGGTAGCAGCAGTTCGTGTTAACCCAGGCAACATCAAACAGTTTGATGACAAAGTAAAAGAAATTGCAAAAGCTGCAGGTGATGCCGGAATTCCAATTCGTATTGGTGTTAATGCTGGCTCACTTGATAAGCGCCTTCTGGAAAAGTACGGCAAGGCAACACCAGAAGCTTTAGTTGAATCAGCTCTTTGGGAATGTTCTTTATTTGAAGAACACGGATTCCGTGACATCAAGATTTCGGTAAAGCACAACGATCCAGTTGTAATGGTTTCGGCATATCGATTACTTGCCGAAAAGTGCGATTACCCATTGCACTTAGGTGTTACTGAAGCAGGGCCAGCGTTCCAAGGAACTATTAAGTCTGCAGTTGCATTTGGCGCTCTTCTTAGCGATGGCATCGGTGACACAATTCGCGTTTCACTTTCTGCACCGCCAGTAGAAGAAGTGAAAGTTGGAAACCAAATTCTTGAATCACTAAATCTTCGACAACGAGGACTAGAAATTGTTTCTTGTCCTTCATGTGGTCGTGCTCAAGTTGATGTCTACACTCTTGCTGAACAAGTGACTGCTGGGTTAGAAGGCCTTGAAGTTCCACTGCGCGTTGCAGTTATGGGATGTGTTGTTAATGGACCTGGTGAAGCACGCGAAGCTGACTTAGGCGTGGCAAGTGGTAACGGCAAGGGACAGATCTTCGTTAAAGGTGAAGTAATTAAAACTGTTCCTGAAGCGCAAATCGTTGAAACATTAATCGAAGAAGCAATGAAGATCGCTTCTGAAATGGAAGAATCCGGTTCACCCGTAGTTTCTGTTTCGTAACATGGCACACGAAATTCGTCAGATTGACGAGCAAAGTGTTGCCCAGCTAATTGCAATTGCTGATCGTGATCCAATCAAACAATGTTTTGTTGGTGCCCGGCTTGAATTAACCCGGATGGGAATGATTCGCCCAGCATATCCAGATCTACTTGGCTACTTTGATGATGGCCATTTGAAGTCAGCCATTTACCTTGGCGCAAATTTGATACCTATTAACACAACGCAGATTTCACGAAATGAATTCGCAAGTGTCTTAAAAAAGGAAGGGCGCAGATGTTCTTCTATAACTGGACCTGCTGCTGAAGTGTTACCGCTTTGGCAATTACTTGAACCAAAGTGGGGGCAAGCTCGGGAAATTCGAGATAACCAACCTCTGATGGCAATTACTACTCGATCAGAAATAAAGCCTGATGAATTAGTTCGTTACGCCACAACAGCAGATTTAGATGTTCTTTATCCTGCATGTATTCACATGTTCACCGAAGAAGTTGGTGTTTCACCTGTTGGTCCAGGAACTGGACTTGCTTATCGAAATCGAATTGCTGAATTAATTTCAGATAAGCGATCATTTGTGCGAATCGAAAATGATGAAGTAGTTTTCAAAGCCGAAGTGGGCACGATCGGAAACAATGTGGCCCAAATCCAAGGTGTTTGGGTTAATCCAAAATTACGAGGAAAAGGCTTAGCTGAACCGGCTATGGCAGCAGTAGTTCGATTTATTTTGGATGACATTGCAGGAACTGCATCTTTATATGTGAACGACTTTAATAAGCCTGCGATTGCAACCTACAACCGAGTTGGTTTCAACCAAGTTGATACTTTTGCCACGATCCATTTCTAAATTCTTAGAAACAGCGCGCAGGTCAATAAGATTAAGGGATTAAGCCAGCTCTAGGAGTCATCCCGTGTTACGAATGTCGACCCTGTTCCTACGAACACTTCGTGAGGATCCAGCGGACGCAGAAGTACCCAGCCACAAACTCTTAGTCCGCGGTGGTTATGTTCGCCGCTTAGCCCCAGGTATTTATAGCTGGTTACCTCTTGGTTACTTGGTTTACCGAAACATTGAACGCGTTGTTCGCGAAGAAATGGATGCTGCTGGATTCCAAGAAGTTTTATTCCCAGGTTTACTGCCACGCGAACCATACGAAGCAACAAATCGCTGGACTGAATATGGCGATAACTTATTTAGACTTCATGATCGCAAGGGTGGCGACTACTTACTAGCCCCAACCCATGAAGAAATGTTCACCTTGATGGTTAAGGGTGAATATTCTTCATACAAAGATTTCCCACTTTCGATTTACCAAATTCAGATTAAGTACCGCGACGAAGCTCGTCCACGCGCTGGTATTTTGCGTGGCCGCGAATTTGTTATGAAAGATTCATACTCTTTTGACACTTCAAAAGAAGGTTTAGTTGCAAGTTACAACAAACACCGTGATGCCTACATCTCAACTTTTAATCGCCTTGGTCTTGATTATGTAATTGTTTCAGCGATGTCTGGAGCAATGGGTGGATCAGGTAGCGAAGAATTCCTGGCAATCTGTGACAGTGGTGAAGACACTTATGTTCAGTGTCCTAACTGTGGTTTGGCAGCAAACGTTGAAGCGATTGTTACCAAAGCACCTGCTGAAATTGATTACGCAGACCTTCCAGCAGCGCATGTTGAAAACACGCCAGATACGCCGACGATTGCAACTCTGGTTGACATTTCAAACTCTCGTGCAGAGCTTCGTCGCAGTGATCGTGACTGGCAAGCAAGTGACACTTTAAAAAATGTTGTCGTAATGGAAGTTACTTACGATGGCGTTCGCAAACCACTGATCGTTGGTCTGCCGGGTGATCGTGATGTCGATACCAAGCGCTTAGAAGCTGCAATTCATCCATCATCAGTTGAAGCTTTTGAAGAAGAGGATTTCAAAAAGTATGCAGCCCTTGTTAAGGGCTACATCGGCCCAGAAGTACTTGGCGAAAAATCAGCATCAGGTATTCGTTACGTTGTTGATCCTCGTGTTGTTAAGGGAACTCGCTGGATTACTGGTGCCAATAAACCTGGTCATCACGTTTATGACTTAGTTGCTGGACGTGACTTTGGCTGGGATGGCGTAATCGAAGCTGCGGAAGTTCGCGAAGGTGACACTTGTTCAAACTGTGATTCAACATTAGAAATGGCTCGCGGTATTGAGATTGGCCACATCTTCCAGCTAGGTCTTAAGTATTCAGAAGCACTCGACCTAAAAGTGCTTGATGAAAACGGCAAACTGATTCCAGTTTGGATGGGTTCATACGGAATTGGAGTTTCACGTGCGGTAGCCGTTGTTGCCGAGCAGTGGCACGATGAAAAAGGTTTAATTTGGCCAAGAGAAATAGCGCCAGCTGACATCCATATCATTGCAACCGGCAAAGATGATGCCGCTTTTGATGCTGCTGAAAAATTTGCCCAAGAACTTGAATCACGCGGCGTAAGAGTCCTTTACGATGACAGGCGCGGAGTTTCTCCTGGCGTTAAATTCAATGACTCTGAATTAGTTGGTGTTCCAACTATTGCAGTTGTTGGCAAAGGTTTAGCTGAAGGTGTTGTTGAACTTCGTGATCGTAAGACTGGCGAACAACGCAATGTTCCAGTTGAACAATTTGTCGCTGAAGCTTTTGCTGAAGTTAAAGGAATCTGATGCCGATTAAGGCAGTTGCTTTTGACTGGGGTGGCACGCTAACCCCTTGGTTTGATGTTGACTTGCATGAACGCTGGTTAGTTTTTGCAAATCTTTATGATCCAAGTCGCGCTGAACAATTAGCTCAAGATTTAACCAATGCTGAATATGCTCGTTGGTCACATCAGTTTGATACCGCAGGCGAAGTTGGCACCGGCGCAATGGAAGCTATGTTCCATGAATTCGGTGTTGACACAACGAGCGAAAAATACTTTGTCGCACTTAATGCTTATTTAAACTCTTGGGAACCAAATACTTGGACTGATCCTGAAGCCCTTCCTTTACTTGAAGAACTTAAAGGTCGAGGAATCAAACTTGCTGTGCTTTCAAACACAATGTGGCCGCGCAGATTCCATGAAGGTGTGCTTGAGCGCGACGGCATCTTGCATTTATTTGATTACTTGCTTTTTACAAGTGAAACAGTTCAAGCAAAACCACATCGCTCAGTATTTACCGACGTTCTTTACAACTTAGATGTTGCACCTGAAGAAGCCGCATTTGTTGGTGATCGATTATTTGATGACATTAATGGCGCACAAGAAGTAGGAATGCGAGGTATTTGGATCCCGCACTCAAAGATTCCAGCTTCACAGTCAACCGATCTTGGGATCACGCCAGCTGCAACCGTACAGAAATTAAGTGAGATTGCAGACCTAGTCGCTAAGTGGAACTAATGTTCGCTGCGATTCCAGAAAATATTTCTACCTGGGTAATCGTCACAATTGTTATTGCTGCATTTCTTGCAGGGTTTGTTGACGCCGTTGCTGGTGGCGGGGGATTGATTCAACTACCAGTGATGTTAGTTGCCATGCCAACCCTTCCAATAGCTACAATTCTTGGCACCAATAAATCTGTGGCAGTAATTGGGACTTCGATAGCCGCTAATACCTACCGCAAAAAAATTCCTGCGGATCGACGAGTTTTAATTCCAATGCTGATCTCAGCATTTGTGGGCTCAATGGTTGGCGCTGCCTTAGTTAGCAACATAGACAGAAAAATATTTGAACCGATAGTTCTGGTTATTCTGATGGCCGTTGCCATTTTCACGATTTTTAAACCAACATTTGGCCAACATGAATTGGTGAAATCTGATGTTGCGGTTATTAAAGCTGCAGTCATTGGCGGTGGCATTGGGTTTTACGATGGCCTAATTGGTCCCGGTACTGGAACGTTTTTACTTTTCGCACTCGTTTCTGTTCTTGGTGTGACATTTTTGCAAGCTTCAGCGACAGCTAAGTTTGTAAACATCGCAACTAACCTGGCATCGATAGTTGTTTTCTTGCCTTTTGGACATTTCATTCCAATGCTTTTTGCGCTTATGGCGCCAGCAAACATGTTTGGTGGATTTATCGGGGCAAGAACTGCCCTAGATAAAGGAAGTAATTTTGTTCGGGCAATTTTTATCGTGATGATCTTGGTATTGATCACCAGATTTATTGCAACCTTGATTGGTTAATTTTTAAGTTATCGAAAATATCGAATTTTGCGATAAGGTCTAGATATAACTGCAAGTCCAAATTGAAAAGGTCGACAAAATGTCAGCAAACTCTGAATTGCTCATTTCGCAACTAAGCCCTGTTGTGGCAAGTGTTGGCCTTGAACTTGATGAATTAAAAATTTCAAAAGCCGGTAAATACCGTGTTCTTGAAATATCACTTGATGGCGATTTGGTTGATTTAGACAAAATCGCTGAAGCGTCCCGTGCTATTTCTGAATACCTAGATAACACCGACTTAATGGGCGAGCAGCAATACACACTTGAAGTTGCAACTCGCGGTGTTGATAGTCCACTTACTAAGCCATCGCATTGGCAGCGAAATGTTGGTCGGCTTGTGAAAGTTGCTGGCGATGCGATTGATGCAACTGGTCGAATCAAAGAATTTAATAATCCAATTGCAACTTTAGATATTTCAGGCAAAACAAAAGAAGTTGATATCAATTCAGTTTCAAAAGCTGTTATTCAAGTTGAATTCAAGAAGATCGCAGACGGGGAGTAGTCATGGACATTGACGTAGCCGCACTCAAACTAATCACCAAAGAAAAAGGTTTGCCGGTTGAGTATGTAGTCGAAGCGATTGAATCAGCGCTTAATGTTGCCTACCAACACACCACTGGTGCTCATGAACATTCACGTGTTCATTTAGATCGCACCACAGGTCACGTTGTTGTTTTTGCCCAAGAGCGGGATGAAGACGACAAGTTAATCAAAGAGTTTGAAGTTACCCCTGATGGTTTTGGTCGCATGGCTGCAACCCTTGCTCGTGGCGTGATCGCTCAGCGTTTAAAGGCAGCCGATGACGACGCCAAGGTAATTGAATTTCAAGCCAAAGAAGGTGACATTGTTTCTGGTGTCATCCAACAGGGTGCTGATCGCAATTTAGTATTTGTGAACCTTGGAACTGTTGAAGGCGTGTTGCCACCCGAAGAACATGTACCAGGTGAAGTTTATGAACACGGTAAACGTATTCGCTGTTTTGTTGTTGGTGTTAAAAAAGGTCCAAAGGGTCCACTAATCACACTTTCACGTAGCCATCCAAAATTAGTTGAAGAACTATTTAAGTTTGAAGTTCCAGAAATCGCAGATGGCACAGTTGTTATTGAAGGTCTGGCTCGCGAAGCAGGGCACCGAACAAAACTTGCAGTGTCGACAAAGGCAACTGGGATTAATCCAAAGGGTGCCTGCATTGGCCCAATGGGAAGTCGCGTACGCGCTGTAATGACAGAACTAAGTGGCGAAAAAATTGACATCGTTGATTACAGCGAAGACTTAGCCGAGTATGTAACCCACGCGCTTTCACCAGCCAAAGTTGTTTCGGCAAAAGTGCTTGATCCCTTGAATCGAATCGTTCGAGTAGTGGTTCCTGATTACCAGCTGAGCTTGGCCATTGGCCGTGAAGGCCAAAACGCCCGGTTAGCCGCTCGCTTAACTGGGGCAAAAATCGACATTAAATCTGACACCACACCAGATTTAGATAGTTAATTCCCAAGCAAAATAAAGCCAAATTAGAACTTATGGCCTTTTGGGGCGTAAAGTTAGAGAGGTTTTTGATGAACACACCCATTCGCACCTGCGTTGGTTGTCGGAAACAAGAACCAAAAACTGAGCTGATTCGAATTGTTTTATCTGGCAGCAGGGCAATTCCTGCAACAGATGAAATTCATTCTGGCCGCGGTGTCTATATACACAGCGATCCTGAATGCATCAGTAATGCAGTTAATCGAAAGTTAATTGTCAGGGGATTAAATGCCCAGGCGAACTTAGATCAAAGTGCAGTACTCGAACTAGCTAAAACAAAGTAACCGTAACTACCGAAAAATCGGGAGTGTTGATGAACACCAAAAAGGGTGCGTTCTAACCATGAACGCCGCTAGGCAGTGTGCTCAGTAATGAGCGCTAAGAAAAAAACGGTCCGTTAATTTAAGATTTCCGGACCAGACTGGAGAATCGTGTCCAAGGTCCGGGTTTATGAACTCGCTAAAGCTCTCGGAATGGAGAGCAAAGACATCATCGCCAAACTTGAAGAAGTTGGCGAGTATGTTAAATCAGCATCATCAACAGTGGAAGCACCTGTTGTAAAGCGTCTGCATACAAAGTTTCCTGAATTAAAGGAAGCTGCTAAAGCTGCTACTCCTGCAAAGAAAGCGCCGGCTAAAAAAGCTGCTGCGCCAAAAGTTGCAGAACAGCCACAAGTTGATGAAGCACCTGCTGTTGAAAAACCAGCTGAAAAGAAAATTGCTCCGCCAGCTGCGCAAGTTCCACCAGCTCCGCCTGCTGCGCCAAAGGCACCTGCGCCAAAGCCGGTAGCTGCGCCACGTCCAGCACCAGGTGCTCGTCCAGGTGGACCTCGTCCTGGCAACAACCCATTTGTTTCTGCTCCGCGTCCTCCGCGTCCGGGCAACAATCCATTCGCACCTGCTGGTGATCGTCGTGATGGTGGTGTACCTGGTGCGCCACGTCCACCACGTCCTGCTGGTGATCGTCCAGGTGGACCTCGTCCAGCTGGCGCAGGTCGTCCAGGTGGCGGTGGCTTCGGTGGTCCTCGTGGTGATCGTCCAGCTGGCCAAGGTCGTCCAGGTGGCGGTGGCTTCGGTGGTCCGCGTCCTGCAGGTAGCGGCTTCGGTGGTCAAGGTGGACAACGACCTGGTGGATTTGGCGGACAAGGTGCACCTGCTGGTGGTCCTGGCGGCGCTGGTCGTCCAGGTGGTCCAGGTCGTCCAGGTTCAACTGGTGGTCGCGGTAATGCTGCTGGTGCATTCGGTAAAGGCGGCGCAAAGTCATCAAAGAACCGAAAGTCAAAGCGCGCTAAACGTCAAGAGTTCGACAACTTAAGAGCACCAGTGATGGGCGGCATTGCCGTTCCACTTGGGCAAGGAAAAACGCTTCGTCTTGCTCGCGGTTGTTCGCTAACTGATTTCGCAGAAAAGATTGGCACTGAACCAGCTGCGCTAGTTCAGTTGTTATTCAAGATGGGCGAAATGGTTACTGCCACTCAGTCAGTAAACGAAGAAACCCTTCAGATTCTTGGTGCGGAATTAGATTACGAAATTCAGATCATTAGTCCAGAAGATGAAGATCGTGAATTACTTGAATCATTCGACCTTGAATTCGGTGACGAAGGCGATGACGAAGATCTAGAAATTCGTCCACCTGTTGTTACCGTTATGGGTCACGTTGATCATGGTAAGACCAGGCTTCTTGATGCAATCCGTGAATCAAATGTGGTTGCCCGTGAAGCTGGCGGTATCACCCAGCACATCGGTGCTTACCAAATTCACCACATGCATGAAGGTATTAACCGCGCAATCACATTCATTGACACCCCAGGTCACGAAGCGTTCACCGCTATGCGTGCCCGTGGTGCTCAGGTAACTGACATTGCAGTTCTTGTGGTGGCAGCTGATGACGGTGTTAAACCTCAGACAATTGAAGCGCTTAACCACGCTAAGGCAGCAGAAGTGCCAATCGTGGTTGCCGTTAACAAGGTTGATAAGGAAGATGCTGACCCAACCAAGGTGCGTGGCCAGTTGACTGAATACGGCCTAGTTCCAGAAGAGTACGGCGGCGAGACAATCTTCGTTGACGTATCAGCTAAGAACAACCTAAACATCAATGAACTGATTGATTCCATTCTGTTAACTGCAGATGCTGGTCTTGATCTAAGAGCTAATCCAAACCAGGACGCTCAAGGTGTAGCAATTGAAGCGCATCTTGACCGCGGACGTGGTCCAGTTGCAACAGTTCTAGTTCAGCGCGGAACACTTCGCCCAGGTGAATCAATCGTTATCGGTGATGCGTTTGGTCGTGTTCGCGCGATGCTTGATGAAAACGGTGACACCGTGGAAGAAGCCGGTCCAGCTCGCGCTGTTCAGGTTCTTGGTTTAACTGCTGTTCCTGATGCTGGCGAATCATTCCTTGTTGTTGATGAAGACCGCACTGCTCGTCAGATTGCGCAGTCTCGTCAGGCACGTGAACGTAACGCGCAGCTTGCAGCTCGTCGTGGCCGTCACACACTTGAAGATGTGCTTAAGCATCTTGAAAAGGGTGAAGTTGCTGAACTTAAGATCATCATCAAGGGTGACGTATCTGGTTCTGTGGAAGCACTCGAAGATGCATTACTTAACATCGATATTGGTGATGAGAACGTTTCACTTCGCGTAATTCACCGCGGCGTGGGTGCGATCACTGAAAACGACGTATCTCTTGCAGCAGCGTCTGAAGCCTTAATCATTGGCTTCAACGTTCGTCCAGAAGGTAAGTCACGTGATCTTGCTGATCGCTTAGATGTTGAAATTCGCTTCTACAACGTGATCTACGCGGTTATCGATGATATCGAATCTTCACTTAAGGGCATGCGTAAGGCCGAATACGAAGAAGTCGAACTTGGTACTGCAGAAATCCGCGATGTATTCCGTTCAAGTAAGTTTGGAAATATCGCAGGTTGTATGGTCACCTCAGGTGAGATCAAGCGCAAGGCAAAAGCCCGCTTGATTCGTGATGGTGCAGTAGTAGCTGCTGAACTATCAATTGACACCCTTCGTCGCTTTAAAGATGACGCAACTGAAGTCCGTGAAGGATTTGAGTGCGGTATCGGTCTTGGTTCATTTAATGACATCAAGGTCGGCGACATCATTGAAACCTTTGAGATGCGCGAAAAGGCACTTAGCTAAAAGCTAAGTGCCCAATCGGCATTTATTTAGGAGGAAACACATGGTTGATGCAGCACGTGCTCGAAAACTTGGTGAGCGCATTCAAGAAATCGTGGCTGAAACTTTAGAGCTTAAAGTTAAAGATCCACGTCTGGGTTTTGTGACGGTTACTGATGTTCGGGTATCCCACGATCTACACGATGCAACAGTTTTCTATACCGTTTTTGGCTCTGATGAAGATGCTCAGAAAACTGCCGCCGCACTTGAATCCTGCAAGGGAATGGTGCGAAGTGAAGTCGGTAAGCGAACTGGTGTTAAGTTCACGCCAAGTATTTCCTTTGTTCGCGACGCGCTTCCAGATTCAGTTCGCATGATCGATGATTTGTTGCACGAAGCAGCTGACTCAGATGCAAAAGTGGCTAAACAAGCTGCCAATGCAAACTATGCAGCTGGCGAAGATGCATATCGCTCAAGTGATGATTAATTAAGCCAAAGAGCAATCAAGAAATCTAGGTAAGCCAAAAGTGTCACTTGATGGAATAGTTCTGGTTGATAAGCCAGAGGGCCCAACATCCCATGATGTTGTTGCCAAAGCCAGACGCATTTTTGGCACCCGAAAAATCGGTCACGCTGGAACTCTTGATCCAATGGCAACTGGAATGTTGGTTCTAGGCGTTGGCAAAGCAACCAGGTTACTTGGCTACCTAACGGCAACTGACAAAGAATATTTGGCGACCATTCGCTTAGGTCAAGCCACAAATACTGACGATGCCCAAGGTGAAATAACTAGTTCGGCATCAACATCGAACATCACAGATGAAGACATCTTGAATGCTGTACGTGATTTCCGTGGGCCAATTTCGCAAAAACCATCTTCAGTTAGTGCGATCAAGGTAAATGGCAAGCGGGCGTATGCCTTAGTTCGTGGCGGGGAAGAAGTTGATTTGCCAGCACGAGATGTGATGATTCATGATTTTGAAATCATTTCGATCACTCATGGCAAAGACACAATTGATGTAAAAGTTCGCGTTGTTTGCAGCGCCGGAACATACATCCGCGCTCTAGCTAGAGATCTTGGTATGAAGCTAAATGTTGGCGGGCATTTAACTGAACTTCGTCGAACTCGTTCTGGAAAATTCACTCAGATGCGACCACTTGTAGATATTGAAAACACGCCATCAGTTATTGAATTAGCAGATGCCGTGAAAATGACTTTTCCGACAGTTGAAATTTCCGGTGAAGAAATAAAGCGCGCCAAAAATGGCATGCGCGTTACCACACCAGTTCAGCTGCCCGCTGGAATGGTTGGCGTGTTTGCAAATGGTGGCGATGTGATTT